>DMJJ01000114.1 GCA_003452185.1 Verrucomicrobiales bacterium
CACTGGGATGTTCCGCAAACCGAGATGTACGACGAGCCGTTCCATGTCCCCCCGCCGGACTCAGTGATCTTCGAGGAGCGATGGGACAAGGGGGAACATTTCCGGAGCGGATGCCTCTGGCGGGTCGGCAAAGGGCGGGTGTTCTACTTCCGGCCGGGTCACGAAAGCTTCCCCGTCTATACCAACGCGGAGCCGATCCGGGTGATTGAAAATGCCGTCCGTTACCTCGGAGCCCGGTAGGACCCCCATGCCCTTGAGAGACCTCACCCACCCGCGCTCGATCCAGCTGAAAGGAGTGCTCTTCCTCCTCCTCGGAGTGCTGGCAGCCGGCCTGATCCTGGCGGAGTCCCCCTCGCCCCGGACCGTCGCCCTGCTGGCGATCACGATCTGGGCCTTCTGCCGGGCGTATTACTTCGCGTTCTATGTGATCGAGAAGTACGTCGACCCCTCGTTCCGCTCTTCAGGGCTGGGACATGCCGCCCGCCACCTGCTCACGGCGGGACGCCGATCCCTGGGACCGGACTCTCGAAGGAAACGGGAGGCGCCGTGAACCATCCAACGCCGGCCGTTCCCTCGGAGGTCTCCCTGCGGCGCGCGACGCTCGAGGATCTCCCCGCGATCCAGGAATTGATCCCGATCTCGTGCCACGGCCTTCAATCCCAATGCTACACGCGTGAGCAGATTGACGCGGCCCTCGGCCCCGTCTTCGCGGTGGACCGACAGCTGATCCTCGATCAGACGTATTATGTGGCGGAGGCACCGGGGGAGCTGGTCGGGTCTGCGGGGTGGAGCCGTCGACGGTCCCTCTTCGGGGGGGATGCCACTCGACAAGGAAGCGACCCCCTGCTCGACCCGTCCTGCGAGGCAGCCCGGATCCGGGCCTTTTTCATTCACCCCGGATGGGCCCGGCGCGGTATCGGACGGGCGTTCCTCGCCCTCTGCGAGTCGGCAATCCGGGAAGCAGGGTTCCGACGCATCGACCTGGTGGCCACCCTCGCGGGAGAGCCACTTTACGCCACCCACGGCTTTACTCCCCTGTCCCGGTTCTCCATCCCCCTTGCGGGAGGAGTGGCACTCCCGGTTGTCTCCATGTTCAAACCTCTCACCGGGGAAGCTCCCCCCGCATCATGATGAACACCCCCCCGCTCCCCGAGTCCGTGGTCCAGCGTCAGCTCGACGCCTACAACGCACGGGACCTTGAGGCCCTGCTGGGCATCTATGCCCCGGATGCCGAGCTTTTTGAGCACCCGGGCACCCCGCTCGCCCGGGGGACCGCCGAGCTCCGTGTCCGATTCGCCGCTCGCTTCACGGAGCCCGGATTGCATGCGCAGTTGCTGAACCGGATCGTGATGGGCCAGATCGTCATCGACCATGAGATCGTCACGCGATGCTTCCCCGAGGGACCCGGAACCCTTGCCCTTGTGATGATCTACGAGGTGCGCGGGGACCGGATTGCCAAAGCCTGGAACCTCCCCGGGCCAAAGCACCTCACAGGGGCTTCCGTGCCCGGAAGGCAGACGCCCCCTCCCCCCTGAGCGGCCCCGCCCCGTGGGCTTCGCTCCGCCGCGGGGAAATACACTTGCCCGGTCGACGTTCCCTGCTCTACTACGCGCGACAGGAGACCGACACATGAACGAATCCGAACCGACGAGCACAGCCTCTCCACCGCCCGCGCCCGCCCCGGGTTATCGGGCCCTACGGGCCTGGCCTGCGCCACTCCTTGCCCTGTTGATGCTGGTGGCCCGGTTCGGGCCCGGCCTCCTCGAGGATGGAAGCGCCAAATACTGGATGGCGGCCGTGTTCGGGCCGTTGCTCTGCTGCGTGCTACTCCTGATTTGGTGGCTCGCTGCAAGCCGGGCGACCTGGCGGGAACGGCTCTTCGGTTTCCTGGGGCTCGTGGCAGCGGCCTTCCTCACCCTGAGCCTCGCCCATCCCAGCATGCGCGGGCCCGCGACCACCTATCTGACCCTTCCGACCGGGTTCTTCCTGTTCGCCATCGCCGCCACGGTGCTCAGAGCCTCACCCCCTGCGGTCCGATCGCGAGCAGCGGTGCTTCTCGCCGCAGCCGGTTTCGGGATCTCGGCCCTGCTCCGTGCCGATGGGATGACAGGGGATTACCAGTTTGAATTCCACCCCCGGTGGCGGCCAACCACGGAGGAGTCGATGCTTGCCGGCACCGCGCCGGCACCCGCAAAGGGAGCCCAGGCCACGGACCTGGCGCCGCTGGCCCGTTCGCTCGCCCAGCCCGAGTGGGCTGAGTTCCGCGGGCCGGGCCGCGCGGGGCGATCCCCTGCGCCCCGGATCGCCACCAACTGGACCACGCACCCACCGAAACAGCTTTGGAAGGTCCCGATCGGCCCCGCCTGGTCCTCCGTCGCCGTGGCGGGCCGGTTGCTCTTCACCCAGGAGCAGCGGGGACCGAAGGAGGGGGTAATCTGCCAGGACGCGGAGACAGGCCGGGTGCTCTGGCGAACCGAAGTGGATGCGCGCCTGGAGGACCCGATGGGCGGGCCCGGCCCGAGGGCCACACCCACCCTCTCCAATGGCGGGCTCTACGTCGTGGGGAGCACCGGCACCCTCATGCGACTCGACCCGCTCACAGGTCGCATCGTATGGAAGAAGGAACTGACCGAGGTGGCGGCAAGCAAGGTGCCGATGTGGGGCTTCTCCTCCTCCCCGCTGGTGCTGGGTTCGGTCGTGGCGGTGTACGGGGGCGGCGCCGGGGAAAAGGGGCTGCTGGCATTTGACACCTCCTCGGGGGATCTCCGCTGGTCGGCCCCCTGCCCCGAGAATTCCTACGGCTCGCCCCAGCTCAGCTCCCTCCTTGGGGAGCAATCGGTCCTCATGCTCTCATGCTCCGGCCTGCTCCTGCTCGACCCGTCGAACGGTAAGACCCGGCTCGATTACGATTGGAAAATCAACCAGTACCGCGCCATCCAGCCCCACGTCGTGGGGGTGGACACGGTCCTGCTCCCGACCGGGATGAACATGGGCACCCGGGCCATCCGGGTGAAGAAGGGAAACGGCACCTACAGCGCAGAGGAGCTCTGGACCTCACGACAACTCAAACCCGACTTCGTCGACCTCGTCACCCACGGGGGGCACGCCTACGGAAACGATGGCGGGATCCTGACCTGCATCGACCTGCAATCCGGGGATCGCAAGTGGAAAGGGGGACGCTACGGCAAAGGGCAGATCCTTCTGCTGGAGAATTCCGGCCTGCTGCTGATCCTCTCCGAGCAGGGACAGGTGGTCCTCGTGCCAGCAACCCCCTCGGGACATCAGGAGATCGCCTCGTTCCAGGCCCTGGAGGGGAAGACCTGGAATCATCCGGTGCTCGTTGGCGACCGTCTCTATGTTCGGAACTCCGAGCAGGCAGCCGCCTACCAACTCCCGCTCGAGTAGCCCCCCCGGGGGGCCAGGCCTCTCAGCTCAGGAAATCGCCGGCCCACACGCCCCTCGCCAGGGGCGCGGGAGGCTCGGACGCTCCGGTGCCCCCTCACGGTTTTGAGATCACCCGGAGCATCACCTCATTCCTTCTCAGGAATCCCGGGGTCCAGGGCGGATCGAAGTACCCATAGACCGGGGTGGCGGTGGCCCCCAATCCCTGGACATTCATCCACCCCTTCAGCCGCTCAAGCGC
Organism: Verrucomicrobiales bacterium; assembly: GCA_003452185.1. Taxonomy (GTDB): domain Bacteria; phylum Verrucomicrobiota; class Verrucomicrobiia; order Limisphaerales; family UBA11320; genus UBA11320. Next base: position 3,644 of record DMJJ01000114.1, read on the forward strand.
CTCGGCCTCCCGCTCGCCGCTCCGCCCCCCGCTGAACCGGAGTACCGCGAACCTGCCTGCGGGCAGTTCCCGGATCTGAACGGCAGCGTCGGAGGGCTCTGGAATCGGACCGGTGGAGAGCTTTGCAGGCATCACAAAGGCCATCGTGGCCCCGCTCTTTTCCGGGGAGATGAAGACCGGGGTGGTCATCGCGATTTTCTGGTGATCCTGATTCCCTCCGGTGATGTAGCCAAAGAGCCGCCGAAACCCGCCGTCCGCTCCCGTCCCTGCTCCAGGGGTGCTGGTTTCCGCCACACGAAGCGGGGGATAGTCCCGGATTTGGAACCTCCCCTCGGAGCGAACCACGGTATAGGGAGCTGAATCGTACCCGGCACGGGTGGCCTGGCACCCGGTCATCACCCCGGCCACGATTGCCGCGGCACCGATCGTCAGGAGGAGCGTCTTCTTCACGTCGGCACCATAGCCTCGCACCACCGGTTTGTCCCGACCGCATTTGTCACGGGCGCGCACCAGAGGGGGTCGCCCGGTGGGCCATTGGGGGAGGTTTGACCTGAAGGGGGGCCTCCGCCTATCCTGCCTGCATGCCAGCCCCATTTCCCAGGCTCCGCCACGGCCTTCGCGGCCGGGTCGGCCATGGGGTGAGGCTCCTTCTGCTCGCGTTCCTCCTCTGCCACCCGACCGCAGTCCGGATCCGGGCGTCGGGGACTCCTCCGACGCCCTCCGCAGCGCAGCCCCTCTGGTCCTTCCAGCCGTTGAAGCTCGATCCGCCCCCGGCAGTCCGGGATCCCGGATGGTGCCGGACCTCCATCGATCCGTTCCTCCTGGCAGCCCTCGAGTCCCAGGGACTGAAGCCCGCCCCCCCCGCCTCCCGCCGGGCGCTGATCCGCCGCATCACATTTGATCTCACTGGCCTGCCCCCCGCTCCCGAGGAGGTGGCCGCGTTTGAGGCGGATGCCTCGACCAATGCGCTCGCGAAGGTGGTCGACCGCCTCCTCGCCTCCCCGCACTACGGGGAGCAGTGGGGTCGCCACTGGCTGGATCTGGTCCGGTATGCCGACACCGCAGGCGACACCGCGGACTACCCCGCTCCCCTTGCCTGGCGCTACCGGAACTACGTCGTCGAGGCCTTCAACCGCGACAAGCCGTATCGGGAGTTCCTCCGCGAACAACTCGCCGGCGACCTCCTCGCCACCCAGGGCCCGCCCGATCGGTATGCCGAGCGGGTGACGGCCACGGGGTTCCTCGCCATCTCCCGTCGGTTTGGGTTCGATTCCGAGAACTACCACCATCTCACCCTCCAGGACACGATCGACACCGTGGGGCAGGTGATCCTCGGGCTGAGCCTGGGGTGCGCCCGGTGCCATGACCATAAGTTCGACCCCGTGACGATGCGCGACTACTACGCCCTGTACGGGATTTTTGACAGCACCCGCTACGCCTTCCCCGGATCGGAGCAAAAGGGAAAGCTCAGGGCGATGGTCCCGCTCGTCCCGGTGGCCGAGTCGCAGCCCCGGTGGCGCGAATTCGACCGGAAGGTGGCCAGCCTCTCGGGGATGATCGCGCGGGCCCGTCACCCGGTGCCGACGGCCCTCCTCCGGTCACTGCATGATCCGGATGGCGATTTTGAGATCCAGAAGGATGCCGCCGGAGGGAGCTACGGGGTCCTGGTTCCCCCCTGGATCTGGGAGGGAAAGCTGAGCGCCACCACCTCGGCGCAGAGCCCCTTCAAAAACCTGTACCCGGCGGGGCGGTTCGGCGCGAGCATCGCCGGAGGGGATCGGGAGTATCGCCTGGCCCAGCAACTCCACCCCGCTCGCCGGGCGCCGGAATGCCCCACCCTTCACTTCAACCTCGATTTCCGTCTTGCCCCCACCCCGGACACCCCTGCCGGCCCCCATCGCCTCTGGATGGGGGAGAGCGACGGGACCCCGGCCCTTGTGCTCCGGATCGGTTCCGATCGCCTCTTCCTGGAGCAGGCAGGAGGAGTGGAACCCCTGGCGGCGCTCTCCCCCCATCAGTGGCACAACCTCCAGCTCGAGCTCAACCTGGCCGATCGCTCCTTCACCGGAACGCTGGCCACCCCCGATCTCCGCATCCCAATTCCCCGGCATCCCCTCTCGAGCCGCTGGAGCGGGGTCCTTGACCATTTTCAGGCTGACTCCCAGGCCCGGGGGACCAATTCCCTCGCCGGCCTCGAACTCGACAACTTCGGCCTCCAGCCCGAAGCGATCCTCCCCGCAACGACCTCCCCCCCGGCCGCCCCCGCCCGCGGGGAGGAGATCGATCCCGCAGCCCTTGAGAAGGAGATCCAGGAGATCGTCGGGCTTGATGGGGCCCTGGAATGGCAGACGGAAGACTCCGCACCAGTGCGCCCATGGAACCCGGGACCCAACAGCCTCGTGAAGGTCCTCCCGGGGGCCCAGAGTCCGTTTCAGAACATCTACCCCTCGGGGCACCTTGGACTGGCTCTCCCCGGCCGCGCGGAATACGACGGATTCGGCCTCACGCTTCCCATCCCGTGGACAGAGACGCGGACCGAGCATCTTCACTGGTCCGTTGACTTCCGCTGCGGGACAAACAGCCCGGTCCGCCCGGCCGGCTCCTGGCGATGCCACCTCGGGCACGGAGGAGGCGGCCCCGGAGCGGTGGAGCTCTTTATCGACGAGGCCCACCTGTACGCCACCGTGGAGGGAAAGCCGGAGCGGGTCGCCGATCTCACCCCAGGCCGATGGCATCAGGTGCAGCTCCACCTCAACCTGCGGGAGAAACGCTACAGCGGTACCCTCGCCACCCCCGCCGGGAGCACCCGCTTTGAGGGAGCCCTGATGAAGGGGTGGGATGGAACGATCGACTATTGCTACATCGACTCGGAGGGACATCGCGCCGGAGTGCGCCCATCCCTCGATGCCGACAACATGACGGTGTCAGAGAACCCGCTCCCGCCTCTGGACGGCCCCGCGCAGCCGGCAGCGGAGGATCGCCGGCGGGACCAAAAGGCACGTCTCGGGCGCCTCCGCGGACAGCTGGCAGCGCTGCCGTCCAGGGTCGATGAGGAAGCCCACCAACTCATTCAGCTTCTGGAGGAAGGTCCCTGCCCCCTCGCCTATGGCGTCGTCGAAGGGACGCCCCATGATGCCCGTGTGCAGCAGCGCGGGGAGCCTGATCGTCCGGGAGAGCTCATCCCCCGTGGGTTCATCCGGGCGCTGGGGGGAAGCGAGCTCCAGGCCCCCGCCCGTGGGAGCGGGCGACTGGAGCTGGCCGACTGGCTGACCCGTGACAATCCTCCGCTGGCAGCCCGCGTCCTGGTCAACCGGGTCTGGCAGCACCACTTCGGAGCCGGCTTGGTGACGACCCCCAACGATTTTGGCCGCCGCGGGCAGCCTCCCGCCAACCCCGCGCTCCTGGAGTTCCTCACGGCCGAGTTCATCCGGGGGGGCGGGTCGATCAAGCGCTTGCACAGACTCATTCTCCTGAGCGCCAGTTACGCTCTCTCGACCGATGACGACGCCCGTGACCCAGGCCCACCGCCGGCCGGGAGACTTCGGCATTTTCAACGGCGACGCCTCACGGGGGAGGAGGTTCGTGACGCCATCCTGCTCGTGAGCGGGGAGCTCGATCCCACCATGCCCGAAGGCCACGCGTTCCCCTCGCCGGTCACGGCCAGCTATTCCCAGCACGGGCCGTTCACCGGGGTCTACGACCACAACCACCGAAGTCTCTACCTCATGACCCAGCGCCTGAAGCGACATCCCTTCCTGGCGTTGTTCGACGGTGCCGACCCGAATGCCACGACGCCGGAGCGTCGAACCACCACCGTCCCCACCCAGGCGCTCTATTTCCTGAACTCGCCCTTCGTTCATGAGAAATCCGAGAAGTGCGCCCGCCGCCTGGAGCGAGCCTCGCCCGACGACAGGGAGGCGCAGATCGACCTCCTCTGGCGGCTAGCGGCAGGGCGCCACGCCTCCCGCGAGGAGCAGGCCGAGGCGGCGCTCTTCCTCGCCGCATACCATGCGGGACTCCCCTCCGGGACCGATCCGGAACGCGCCACCGCAGCCCTCGCCGCCTACGTGCGGTCGGTGTTTGGCAGCAACGAGTTCCTCCACATTGACTGAACCGAAACGATGATTCCCCCGCCCCAGCACCTTCCGGGCCCCGGCCGACGCGGTTTCCTTCGCTCGCTCGTGGGAGGGTCGATGCTTCTTCCAGGCCTGGTCTCCCAGCTCCTGGGGGAGGAATCGATGCGGGACGGCGGGGCGCCCGATCCCCTGGCTCCAAAGCCTCCCCATCTCCCGGCACGGGCCAAGCGGGTGATCCTTTTGTACATGAGCGGCGGGGTGTCGCATGTCGATACCTGGGACCCGAAGCCGCGACTCGTCGCCGATGCCGGAAAGACCACCTCGGTGAATGAGTACCAGGGTCGTAAGGGGGACTACCAAATGTTCCTCAAGAAGCCTCAATGGGAGTTCACCGCGGGGGGGCGCTCAGGTACGGAGGTGAGCGGCCTCTTTCCCCATGTCGGCGCCTGTGTTGATGATCTCTGCATGATCCGGTCGATGACCTCCGACCACACCAACCACTACGAGGCCACTCTCGGGATGCACACCGGGTCATTCACATTCGCCCGTCCGAGCATGGGGGCCTGGGTGAGCTACGGCCTTGGCACGCTGAATCGAAATCTTCCCTCCTTCATGGTCATCGCCCCCAGGTCCCCCTACGCCGGGGGCCAGGTCTGGGGAAGCGACTTCCTGCCGGGCGCACACCAGGGGACCCTGGTGGTCCCGGGGCCGGAGCCGATCGCCAACATCGCCCGCCGCGCCGCCACCCCCTCCCTCCAGGAGCTGGAGCTCGGGCTCATGGCCCGGATGAACCGCCGACACCTCGTCGAACGGAAAGGGGACCCCCTGCTCCAGGCGCGGCTGCAGTCATTTGAGACCGCCTTCGGGATGCAGACGGAGGTCCCCACCCTCTTCAGCCTGGCGGGGGAAACCGACGCCACCCTTTCGCTCTATGGCCTCGCGCGGGGACAGACCACCGGATTCGGATGGCAATGCCTGATGGCCCGCAGGCTGGTAGAACAGGGGGTCCGTTTCGTCGAGCTCATCGACACCGGATCCTCCGACAACTGGGACGCCCATGGCGACATGCTGACCCATGCGCCCCTGGCGCGAAATGTCGACCGGCCGATCGCCGGTCTGCTGCGGGACCTGGCGTCGCGCGGAATGCTCGAGGACACCCTGGTGGTCTGGACTACGGAGTTTGGCCGCACCCCGTTCGTGGAAGCCAGGAACGCCGCCGGACGGGAACACCACCACTGGGTCTTCTCCTCCTGGCTTGCGGGAGCGGGTGTGCGGGCAGGAAGCGTTTACGGGGAGTCGGACGAATACGGGATCCGCGTCGGCCGCGACCCGGTGCACGTGCACGACTTCCATGCCACGATCCTCCACCTCCTCGGACTGGATCACGAGCGGTTGACCTTCCGGCTGGCGGGACGCGACTACCGCCTCACGGACGTTGCGGGCAGCGTCGTCCAAGGCCTTCTGGCCTGAACGGCTCGTAGCCCCGGCAGGCCGCCTCCAGCTGCGCTGCGGCTCCATCCCCGGGGAGCCACCCTCCTCTCCCCCTCCCGGCTGAATCGCTTACCGTTTCATGGCAGGGCGACTCCCCAGAAACGGGCTCAAGACCTCCGCCACCCGTCGCCCGAGCGCCGCATTCCCCTTGGGACTGAGGTGAACTCCATCCTCGGACCAGAACTCCGGTTTGTCGGCCAGAAACCCGTAAAGATCGTCGATCGGGACCCCATCGCGCGCGAGGAGGCCCGTCGCGATCTGGTTGCGAATCACAACCCGCGCGTTCCGGGGGCTGAGGTCCGGCTTCCCGCCCAATCGGATCGGAGTGCTGGTCCCCCAAATGATCCGGGCACCGGGGGCCCCCTTTCGGATCGCCTCGATGAGGCGCGGCAGCTCCCGGGCATAGGCCTTGTCCGAATAATCCCACCCATGGAGCCCATTGCTGACATGAACGACGTCGTATCGCGTCTGGGACAACACGAGCCGAACCTCGTCCAGAAGGGCCGGATCACCGAGGCTCTTGGAGGTCGCCAGCCGACCGAGGAGAGCCTTCCCCGCGAGCGCCTGCTCGACGTTGGGATGGTACCCACGGGTGATCGAATCCCCGATCAGGAGCACCCGCGGCAGATCCATCCGCCCCCCGCCCGCCACCCATACATCGAGCCACTCAATCTCCTCCCGGGGGGGAGGAGAGCTCTCGGCCCGTGCCGTTAGCAGGCATCCCCCCGGCGCCAGGAGGGCGACGGCGAGCAAGGCCACCCACCAGCCCGGAATGAGCCCGCCCAGGCCTCCCCGATGAAGAGCCCCTGGGGTTTCTCGCACCCGCCGCAGCCCTGCGTTCGATCGAGCGATCATGGGTGGGACAATCCTCGAAACACCAGGCGTCGACAAGCATGCGGATCGGACTCGTCTGCCACGGCAGGTTCATGGCAGCGTTGAACGGTTGATTACCGGCTACCAGCATATCGCGGCCCATCGATCCGTCCCCCTGGCCGATGTGGGACCGCGCCGTGAGCGTCTCCTCTCACTCTGCAAGGGATGGCGGTTGCGGGGTGCCATTCACCTCAGCTCACTGGGGGTCTACCTCCGAGTCTGCGGTCCCCGCGACTCCATCCCCCTCTTGATCGTTGAGCTCCGCTCCTGGACGGAGCTTCGGGGGTGGGAGGTCCCGTGCCTTGAGTCGGGCGATCAGCCATACTCCCGAATGGTGGTCCGCGTGACTGTCGAGCCGCTTGGCCTCGACCAGGGGGCGGGGCCGACGCTGGAACCCGCGGGGATGGCCGAACGGATTGCGTGCCGGCAGGCGCGGATCCTCCAGGCGACCACCCCGCTGCCGGGAAGCCATCCCCGTGTCCATTTCAAGCCCGTCAACATCCCGCTCGAGTGCGACGGCGGGACGCTGCTGCAAGCCCTCAACCATCGGGTAAGCCATCTCGGGACCGGAGTCTGGGAGGAGGAGTGCTCCCTCGGCAGGATTGTGAATCAGGGTGCGGAGACGGTGTCCGCCAGTCACGTCGTCCGCGCAGGGGAGCGGTATCTTCACCGGTTTGCGAGCGCGGTGGAACCCGATGTCAACCCACGCGTGCGGATCCTGCACGAGGACGAGGCCCTGGTGGTGGTCGACAAGCCAGCCCCCCTTCCGATGCATGCCGGGGGACGGTTTTATCAGAACACACTCCAGCACATCCTCGATGCAGCCTACGCGCCGGAGAAACCGCGTCCGGCCCACCGGATCGACGCAAACACCACCGGCCTCCTTCTGGTCACCCGCGCCCGGAGGTTCGCCGCGAGGCTGCAGCCCCAGTTCGCGCGTGGGGAGGTGCAGAAGCAGTATCTCGTGCGGGTGATGGGGCACCCTGCCGAGGATCGCTTCGCGTCCGATCTTCCGATCACCGACACCTCCGGGTGGCGCGGCGCGAGGGATGTGGCCCTGGCGGGGGGACTTCCGGCACGGACGGAGTTCACCCTGCTTCACCGGGCGTCAGACGGGACCGCGCTGCTTGAGGCGCGCCCGCGGACGGGGCGGACCCATCAGATCCGGATCCATCTCTGGAAACTCGGCTTTCCGATCCTCGGCGATCCGGTCTACCGCGACGATGGAGGGCCGGGAACGGCTCAAACCCTCGGCATCGACGATCCCCCCCTCTGCCTCCACGCCTGGCGAATCGCATTCCGCCACCCGCTCACGGGGGAGCCAGCACAATTTGAGGCTCCAAGGCCCACCTGGGCGTGTCACTCCTGAACAGACGAGCCTCCGAGGCGGCGTTCTTACGGTCGCGTGCCGGCCTCAAGGCTTGAAAAGTCGAAAGAAGCGCGCCCCCGGCGGCACGGCATCCAGGCTCACCGTCAACTGCGCCCCCGACTTGGTGGGGGCTGTTGTCACCGGCTGCCAGTCCCCTCCGCCATCCAGGAGGGTGGCGGATTGAAGCCCGAATCCGGCGAGCCCGGAGAGCCAGCTCAACACCTGTGCGCCCCCGGGGTTGCCCGAGGTCACCCGAAGCCACGGCACGACGGGACTCCTGGCCACAAACAGCGTCCCGTCCTGGCGCCCCACCGCGTAATAAAGCCCATCCGGAGAGGTCGCAGCCACCACGACCTGGTTGCACTCGCTGACACATCGGTAGAGCCGGGAGGCGTTGGTGGATGCATACCACTCCAAGGCCCCGACCCCGCTTGTGACCGCCCCCAGGGTTGTCGTGGTGTACTGGTAGTCTGGGTTATGGACAAGAATGTTGATCCCATTCGCAGAAAAACTCGGACTGAACGTATCCCCGCCGCCACTCCAGAGCCGAAGCATTTTGCCATCAGCCACGTTCATGAGTCGCATCCCGGTGGCCCAGGTTCCGATCAGCAGGCGGTCCCCCGTTGGACTGAAGGTCAGATCCATCCCCGGCATATCGCCCGGCGGAAGGCTCGCTCCGAGGAACGTTCTGACCCGCTGCAGGGTCTCAGCCGACCAAAGGCGCGTATCCGCATAGCTGGGAGTGCCGGCCGCGGTGCCACCCGCCACGTAGCGGCCGTCCGGGCTCCAAGCGATGCTGATGAAATGGTCTCCCGACGTTTCGAGCAGGTCGACCTGATTCCCATCGGGGACCGAGACGATCGAGGCGGTCGAGCTGCCCGGTCCATCTGCCGCCACAGCAATCCGGCTCCCGTCGGGCGAGAACGACAGCGACCAGATGATCCGTGCCCCGACGCTCACGGCGTTGAGATGCTCGCCGGTCTCGAGACTCCAAAAATGCAGCAGACCGTCTGCCGAGCCTCCGGCGACCACGCCCGCACTGGAGATCGCCACAGCCGCAACCGCTGCATTCGCCCCGATCAGCTCGGCCGTCTTATGTCCGTCCGCCACACGCCAGATCTGCACCCGGGAGTCGTTGGTGCGGTCCCGAAAGTTATGTTCAAGATACCCCTGTCCCCACGGGATCCCTTTTCCACCACCGCTGCAGCCGGTTGCCAGGTATCGGCTGTCCGGAGAAAACGCCATCGACTGAACCCATCCGTGATGCGCCGCCTGGATATCGGATGTAATGGATCCGTCCTCCGTACTGCGAAACGTCGTGCTGACGGTTCCCGAGCCCCAGGTCGGAGCGGGGAGGGTCGTGACCGCGAACTCCTTGCCATCAGGGGAGAGAACCACACGCCCATTCGGGGAGGAGCTAGAAGCCTGCAGGGCTCCCGTGGTGGCCGACCAAACCATGACCCGATGGTTCGAGTCCACCGAGAGAACCCGGTCCCCCGCCGGCACTGCACGAAGCAGCACCACCCCAAGAGTCGGATCGTCGTTGTGGCCGGTGAAGGTTTGCAGCACACGGCCCTCCGGGATCGACCAAACCTTTACAACAATACCCCCCGATTCGGGATCCAGATCCGGCACAACCAGCCGGGTGCCGTCCGACACAAAGTCAATCGGCACAACTACGAGCGGAACGGCTACGTCCAGCTCCGTCGCCCCGTCCGAAACACGGTGCACTCGCACCCTGTTTGTGGCGCCATCCCAAAAGCTCAGGGCCAACCTTCGGGAATCGGGGGAAAAACGGACGCTGTTGGCGTAGGGGGCGGGAAGGACCTGCAGCGCGACTCCATCCGCAGCGCGGGCCAGGGTGACCGTACTGGGCCCTCCAACTGCCAGGAGGGTCCCATCCGGAGAGAAAGCATACTGGTCGTACTGGCCGTAATCCATCGCCACGAAGTTCGTGATCACCCTCCCGGTGGAATACTCCAGCAGCCTCACGCGGGGCTGGGTGTTATCCTGCTTCGCAAGGCCCACCATCAGGCGGGCCCCATCGGCCGAGAGCATCGGGCCGTTCCGGACGGCGAGTCGATCGACTCCAATCACCCGGGTCAGCGTCCCCGTCGCACGGCTCCAGACCCCCAAAGCGTTCCCCGACGAGAGACCCACAACCCCCACCAGGTCCAGCCCACTGGGGCTGAAGGCCACGGGGTTGCCGTACGTGAGATTCCCTCCATTGTATTCTGTTAGGGTGAACCGTTTCTGCCCAGTGCGGGTCCAGATCGCGCTGTGGTCGGCGAACTCAGTCCCATCTGGGGAGATGCTGTCGATAGCGACCGACCCACCGGCCGTCCAGACGACGTCAGGCTTGATCAGTGTTTGCCCATGCATCCAGGACGCGGAGAACAGCAGCGCCATGGATGCAAGGGGGGCGAGGGACGAGTTCCCACGGAACAAGAGATTCAACATACAAAAACCCGGGTGCTAGGGCAGCAGAGTGGCCAACGCGGCCGCAACCCGTACAGTCGGACGCCTCGCGCCGGCCAGCCAAGGCGCATGTCAATGCGACAGCCCCCCTTCACGCCATCCCGCTGCTCCGTCGGCCATAGGGGCCCATCCATACCCCGAACCTCCTGATTTCGCTCATTACACGCGTAAACCAGTCAGCGCGAGGTCCGTGGGCTATAGGATTTTGCGGATCGGGTCGGCCCCCTCGACACCCACCAACTTCTGGTCCAGGCCCCCGTAGAAGTAGGTGAGCCGATCGGGATCAAGCCCCATCTGGGTCAGCACCGTGGAGTGAAGATTCCGGACATGAAGCCGGTCGCTGACGGCAGCTGCGCCAAGCTCGTCCGTCTCGCCAACGCTCGTGCCGCCACGGACGCCTCCTCCCGCCATCCACATGGTGAAACCGTAGGCGTTGTGATCGCGCCCCGTCCCGGCAGCGTACTCCGCGGTGGGCTGCCGCCCGAATTCCCCGCCCCAGACGATCAGAGTGCTCTCCAGCAAGCCTCGTTGCTTGAGGTCCTTGATGAGCCCGGCAATAGGCTTGTCGGTGCGGCCGGCGTGGTAGGTATGGTTCTTGACCAGGTCGCCATGCGCGTCCCAATTGTCGTCGTTGTGGGCTCCCCCTGCGTAAAGCTGGATGAAGCGGACCCCTCGCTCGACGAGGCGCCGGGC
>DMJJ01000279.1 GCA_003452185.1 Verrucomicrobiales bacterium
CCGTCGAGGTCGACATCCAGAAAGATGGGACCCCACGACCACTCCGACGCCTCGACGCCGGCCAGGAAGGCGATCTCGGCGAAGGTCCCATCACCGCGGTTGAGCTGCAGCGCGTTTCTTGGAAGCTGGGCGCGGCGGTCAATCAGCCCGGGGGGGAGGTTTGGGCGCATCCCCCCGGCCACCTGCGTCATCCGGCGAACATGGTCGCGGCTCATCATGTCGACGGTGAAAAAGTCGATGAACCCATCCCGGTTGATGTCGGCGAAATCAACCCCCATCGAGAAGGTGGAGTTGTTGCGCAGGGCGAAATTGTCCATCGCCTTGAATCGACCGTGACCGTCGTTAAGCCATACCCGGTCGGGGGTGAAGAGGTCGTTGCAGACGTAAAGGTCCGGAAACCCATCCCCGTTGATATCGCGGAACTGGGCGGCCAGGCCCCAGTCGTGGGGAGCCTCGGTGAGCGGGTTGCCGTGTTCGTCGAGAAATGTCCCATCGGTGAAGGAGATGCGGGTGAACCGTCCGTGGCCGTCATTCCGATAGAAGTCATCCTCCTCGCCCAGTTCGAGGACCTCGCCTGTGGCGGAGACAATGAAGCGGTTGGTGAGGTCGGGTTCGGTGGTTGGCCGTCCGTCGACAGCGGCGACGACCGGCCCGGTGGGGGTCGGCTGAATCCGGTAATGCGTGCCCGGCCGATCGATGCTGCTCGTGGGGCGGAAATTGCAGACGTACAGGTCCAGGTCCCCGTCGCCGTCGATGTCGGCGAGGGCGAACGAGGTGCTGCCGCGCCTCGACTCCAGCCCGGCCTCCCGGGTCGTTTCGGTGAACTTTCCCCGCCCATCGTTCAGGAAAAGCCGGGTCCCATGGCCAAGGGAGTTCACCAGCAGGTCGAGATCCCCATCCCCGTCGATGTCCACCAGCACGGCCCCGGTGGAAAACTGCCCCGGGCACCCGACCCCCGCGGCCTCGGTGATGTCCTCAAATCGCATGCCGCCCAGATTCCGAAACAGGCGGCTGCCGGCCTGGAGGGCGGGGAGGTAGATGTCGCACAGGCCGTCGCCATCGATGTCCCCGAGGGCGACGCCGGATCCGCTCAGGAGGTTGCGGTTGGTGATCGCCGTGTGGTCGTCAAGGCTGTTGGTGAAGGTGACCCCGGTGACCTGGGGTGTGAGGAGGGTGAATCCCGCCTTCCCATCAGCAGGTGCCAGCGACTGCCAGCGCCCTCCGGGTTGGGAGTGCCAATCGGCCGCCGCGCAGCGGACTGCGATGGCCAGGGGGATCCAAATCCAGGGTTTCATCATCGGAGGGTCCGTTCGCCTTCCGCCCGGTCGTTCTTCCCGTCGTTCGTGCGTAGGCGCATGGGATGCACCGGATTAGCAGAGGCGGGAGCGGAAGTCTCTCGAAAAAAGGGGAAGGGAGGCTGCATCGGCTCCGGCGTGTGCTCGCTCGACACCCACTCCCTGTTTGGGTAGGAGAGCGTGGCCCGGCGTCCCCGGCGCCGCTCAAATACCATGAACCATACCCTCGTCATTGCGTTCCTCCTCTGGATCTCCGCCGCACGGCTCCCGGCGGCTGAAACCCCGGACCGCTCCAGTCCGCTGTTCGACGCCGCCCGGGCCGGGGACCTCCCCCGCCTCAAGGCGCTGCTGAAGCCCGGAGTGGAGGTCGATGTTCGGGATGCGTTTGGCGAAACCCCGTTGATGGTGGCGGCGGTCTCGGCGGATGAACGGGCGATGGAGCTCCTGATTGCAGCGGGAGCCGACGTCAATGCGAGGAGCCAGGCCGGGGTCACGCCCCTGATGCGGGCCGCCACCGTTGAGTCGAAGGTGCGCCTCCTCGTCCGCCACCATGCCGAGGTCAAGGCCCGCTCAGGACTGGGACACACCCCTCTCGCCCTGGCGGCCCGGAGGCCAGGGAACAGCGCCACTGTTGCCTTCCTCCTGGGGCAGGGAGCCGACGTCCACTCGACGAACGTCTTCGGAACCACCCCCCTGGTGGCGGCTGCCGCCGCGGGGGACCTCCGGACGGTGCGACTGCTGCTGGACCGGGGTGCGAATCCGAACGTGGGTCCCAACATGGACCAGGACGGGGTGCTGTTTGGCGGGGGGCGAACCCCTCTCATGTGGGCGGCCTTCCGGGGGAATCTTCCGCTCCTCCGGTTGCTGCTGGAACGGGGGGCCAAGGTCGATGGGTTCACGGTGTTGGGAACCCCCCTTTCCCACGCTGCCTGGGGGGGGCGGGTGGAGGCTGCCCGGCTTCTGTTGGAGGCGGGTGCCAAGGTCGACCAGCGGGATTTGGTGGCCAACTACACCCCGCTCCACTGGGCCGCTTCGGCGGAGCATTCGGATCCGTCGCTTGCCGAGTTGCTGTTGGCGCACCATGCCGACCCGAACGCCGAGGGGGGGCAGCCCGTGGATGGGTTCCTCGGTGGGGTGCAGACTCCTCTCACGCTGGCCCGGCTCCGGGGTGAGACCCCGGTTGTAAAAGCCCTCCTGAAGGCTGGGGCGCGGGAGAGCGCTCCGCAGCCCGTGAGGCGCCTGCCCGGGCCGGCCTGGCCTTCGGCCGCGGCGGCGGAGGAGGGGACCCTCACGGCCGCAATCGCCCTCGGGGTGCCGCCGTTGCAGCGGACCGCCTCCGAATCCCCCCTGATCTTCTGAAGCATGCCAGTCACCAGACGTGCGTCTCCTGCCATCAACAGGAGCTTCCGCTGGTCGCCCTGGAGCTCGCGCGGTCGCGTCATGTCGCGGTGGAGGACTCGATCCTCCGGACGACCCTCGGGAAGACGGAAGAGTTTGGCCGCGGGTTCCGGGAGTTCGACCTCCAGACGCAGTTTCACCCCGATCCGGCGCTGGCGAACGGGTACGCCCTCTTCGCCCTGGACAGCGCAGGGGTAACGGCCTCCAGGGCCACCGACTCCCTGGTGCATCACCTTGCCGTGATTCAGCAGGAGGATGGCTCCTGGCCTTGGAACCTCCCGCGGCCGCCGATTCAATCGAGCGACGTGGGAGCGACGGCGCTTGCCGTGCAGGCCTTGGCGAACCATCCGATCCCGGGGCGTGCGGCGGAGTTCGGGGACCGGGTACGTCGCGCGAGGGACTGGCTCTCGAAGGCCAGGGTGGAATTCAACGAGGAGCGGGTGTACCAGATCCTGGGGCTGGCGTGGGCCGGGGGAGCCTCCCCCTCGACGGTTCGCCAATTGGCCGAGGGATTGATCCGTGACCAGCGTCCGGACGGAGGGTGGGGGCAGCTCCCGACGCTTCCGAGCGATGCGTTCGCCACGGGGCAGGCCCTGTACGCACTGACGAGGGGAGCGGGGTTGCCGGGGACGCATCCCGCAGTGAGGCGCGGCACGGGGTTCTTGGTGAAGTCGCAGCTTGCGGATGGGACCTGGTACGCACCGCGTCGGGCTTTTCCGTTTCAGCCTCCGATGGAGAGCGGGTTCCCGCACGGGGCCGACTCCTGGCTCTCTGCGGCCGCATCGAGCTGGGCCGTCATCGGGCTGGCTTCCTCGGTCGATCCCTCGCGCGCCGTGTCCCCCCAGCCCGCCCTTGCGCGCCTGGGTGCCGGGGCTCCGGCCGCACGCTCCTCGCGGATGCCCTCCGGGCCGGGGGGAGAGGTCGAGTTCTCGCGCGACATCCGCCCGGTGCTCGAACGGTCCTGCGTCGCCTGCCACAGCGGGGAGCGGGCCAAGGGGGGGTTCCAGGTCGTGAGCCGCGAAGCGTTGCTCAAAGGGGGGAAGCGTGGCGAGCCGGCCGTGGTGCCCGGGAAGGCTGATGTCAGCCCGCTGCTCCGGTGTGTCTCGGACCAGGTGGAGGATCTCGAGATGCCCCCGCTCGGCAAGCGGGGGAAGTTCCCCTCCCTCACCCCCGAGGAGATCGGGAAACTCGCCGGCTGGATCAACGGCGGAGCAACCTGGCCCCAAGGGGTGACGCTGCAGCTCCCGGCTCCCCGCTGACGGTGGGCCGGCACCGGACCGGCTGGCTCCTACACCTCCGGTGAGGCTGTGGGCGTGATCTGAACGATGGCGTCGGCGGGCCCCGTCCACGCCACCTCCTCCGGGTGGAGAAGGTGGGCCAGAAGCTCAACCCCGGCGAAGACACGGGGGCCGGGGCGATTGAAGTACGCCCCATCCACGGCGAACACCCGGTTCGCACGGACAGCGGGGAGATCCTCCCATCCCGGGAGTCCAACCAGGCGCCCGGCCTGACGGCGCGCGCTTGCGGCATCAAACCCGCACGGCAGGAGAATCATCACCTCCGGGGCGGCCTCCCGAACTGCCTCCCAGGAAACCCGGACGGAGTCCGCCCATCGGCGTCCCAGCGGATCGATACCTCCCGCCTTCTCGACCATCTCGGGGACCCAGTGGCCTGCGCAGTAGAGGGGATCGATCCACTCGGCGCAGAACACCCGTGGTGGAGGCCTGCCCGTCCCTCCCGCCGTCGTCGCCGCGCGGGTCGCCCGTTGCATCCGGCGTCTCCCGGCCATGATCACCCGCCGGGCCTCGGCGACCCGGCCAGTGCATCGTCCCAGCTCCCGCAGGTTCTCCTCAATGTCGGCCAGGGAATGGGGTGACATCCAGAGGACCTGGGGTTGAGTGGGGAGTGCCCGCATCGCCCGTGTCACCTCGTTGCCCGAGGGGGCGCAGACCTGGCAGAGGTCCTGGGTCACGATGTGGGTTGGGGCAAGTCGTGCCAGCAGCTCGACATCCACCTCGTAGAGGCTCTCCCCCCTGCGAAGGGTGCTGCTGGCCGCGGCGTCTATCTCAGCGAGCCCCGCCTGACCGTCGCCTGGAATCCTGCTGTGCACCAGAACCGGCCGGTCCCGGATCTCGGCTGGGTAATCGCAGCAGTGGCTGATGCCCACCACGCACTCCGCAAGCCCGATCGCGCAGGCCATCTCGGTGGCCGAGGGAAGGAGCGACACCAGCCGTACCTTCGACGCGGACGGGGCGGGGGTCATGGCGTCGGAACCGGGAGGGTGGAGGCGGATCGTTCGCGAAGGCCCGGGATGCGCCGCTCCGCCAGCCAAAGGCCGCCGAAAAGGACTGCCGAGTACAAGAGGTCCCCTGCGACCCCGTTACGCAGGAAGGGAAGCCCCGCCCCGTAGCATGCCAGAAGCCCCGCCGGGGTCTTCGGGTATGTATCGAAGCAGGCCCAGTTTCCAAAATTGGTGATCAGGAAGAATACCAGCGAGCCGACGAGAGAACGGACCATGACACCGCCGGCCGTCCATCCCTGCCGCATTCCGAGCCCAAGCCCGACGTTCAAAGCGAAGCTGCCGTAAACAAATGGCATCAAGCGATGGAACCCCAGCACGAGGTCGCCCAGCAGCAGGATCACGGTCGGAATCACCCACGCAGCCCTGCGCCCGGGAAGCGTGGCCCCACCGAAAAGGGCGATCGCACCGACGGGTGTCATGTTCCAGGGGTGGGGAAGGAGTCGGAACGAGGC
>DMJJ01000278.1 GCA_003452185.1 Verrucomicrobiales bacterium
GCCAGGACACCCTCGACCCGGCTCACCCGGCCACTTCTCCAACGCACCTCGAGGGCCATCGGCCCCCCGGCCCCTGAGGCGGCGAACACGCGCATCGAATCGTCCCCGGAGAGGTACCGCCCCCCGGCCTGCAGCTCCTGGCTTTGGATCGGGACCGCCCCCTGCCGCAGAGTGATCCGTGCGCCAATGCCCCGGGTGTTGCCTCCGAGCCCGCGTAACCGGACCGCGACACGCGCCGCGGCGGCCTCGTTGCGGTAGATCCCCGCAGGCGCGTTGAGGTTGTTCACCACCACATCAAGGTCCCCGTCGTTGTCCAGATCGGCGGCACACATCCCGTGCCCGACCCCCACCTGGTCAAAGTGCCAGGCAGCCGACATCGCGGCGAACCGCAGGTTCCCCAGGTTGCGGAATGCCATCCGGGGCAACTCGAGTCGCGGACTCGCGCGCCGAAGCTCCAGTTCCTGCGACGGCGTCAACCCTCCTGCCCGTTTCATCCGCTCAATCCGGGCGGCGGTGTCGAGATCCGTGTCATCGCGGGCATGCCCAGCGGTGACCAGCAGGTCCTCGTACCCATCCAGATCGACATCCAGAAACATCGGGGTCCACGACCACCCCGTGGCATCGAGCCCCGCGTATTGCGAGATCTCGGCATAAGTCCCGTCGCCACGCGCCAGCTGCAGGGTATTCCTCGGAACCTGCGGACGGCTGTCGATCCGCCCTCCCCCTGCCGGGTCAAACCAGGCTCCGTCCCCCCTTGTCAACCGGGTGACATGGTCGGGGCTCAGCATGTCGAGGACCAGCAGGTCATCCCACCCATCCCGGTTGATGTCGGCGACATCCACCCCCATGGAAAAGCGGCTTGTACTCCGCAACGCAAGCCGAGGGGCCGCACGGAAGCCTCCTTTGCCATCGTTGAGCCAGAACCGGTCGACCGAGTCGAAATCATTGCAGACGTAAAGATCCGGCGCCCCATCCTGGTTCAAGTCGCGCATCACAACGGAAAGGCCCCAGTCGTGTGGTGCCTCGGTCAACGGATGGCCCTCCTCGTCGAGAAACCTCCCTCCCAGGAACGGCACCGGCGTGAACCCGCCATGCCCGTCCCCACGGTAAACCGCATCCACCTCCCCCCGCTCCACAATGCGCCCCCCCGGGGCGATGACAAACCGGCCCTCGAGGTCCGGGTCGCTCACCGGTCGCCCGTTGACGAAAGCCACGGCGAGCCCTCCCCCCTCGATTTTCCGGAGCTTGAACCCCGTGTGTGGCATGTCGCGGAGGGTCGTCACCCGGTAGTTCGCGATGTAGAGGTCGAGGTTTCCATCCCCGTCGAGATCCCCCAGCGCCATCGACATCCCGGCCCGTCCCTCATTGAGGGTGGCTCCCGGGGTGAAGTGACCCCGGCCGTCGTTCAGGAAGATTCGCGTCCCATGGCCCACGGTGTTCACGAGGAGGTCGAGATCCCCGTCTCCGTCGAGATCTGCGAGGACCGCTCCGGTTGATTGCAGGTCGCGGCACGCGACGCCTGCCCGCTCGGTGATCTCCTCGAACCGCCAGCCTCCGAGGTTTCGGAACAGCGCGTTCGACCCGTCGATGGCACAGAAGTAGAGGTCGCACCACCCATCCCCGTCGATATCCCCGGCGGCGACCCCAGAGCCGTTCAGGAGGATCTGGTTGGTGACGGAGCGGTCGATCCCGAGGCGATTCGAGAACTCGATGCGGGTTCGGGAAGGGTCCAGGAGGGTGAACCCCGGTCCCCCCCCCGACATCGTCACCGGGAGTGGAGCGCTTCGGACACCCTCCACCGGGGCCGTCCAATCGAGGGAGCGGGCAACCGCGGGCAGGAGCACCAGGAGGAGGAGGGCAAGCCAGCGGGCGCGCCCCACCCCCGAGGGCTCGATCCACCCCCGAGGGGGGAAGGTTCTCACCCTCCCTCCCCCACCAGTTCGCGCCGCAGGAGATTCAGGGACTGCTGGGAGGTGATGAACTTGAAGGTCTCCCGGTCGAACGGGTTGATCTGGCGCACCACACGCGTCCCCTCCGGCGCGGCAAGCCCGATGAAGACGGTTCCCACCGGCTTCTCGGGCGTCCCCCCCGTGGGGCCGGCGATCCCTGTGACCGAGATCGCATAGTCCACACCCAGCAGCCGGCGCGCCCCCTCCGCCATGGCCCGGGCCGTCGGTTCGCTGACCGCGCCATGCGCCCGGAGCGTATCCCCGGGAACATTCAGCAGCCGCTCCTTGATCTCGTTGTCGTAGGCCAGCACCCCGCCCCGAAAGACACGGGAAGCCCCGGGGACGTTCGTGATCCGGTTGGCGATGAACCCGCCGGTGCACGACTCGGCAACCCCCACGGTGCGTCCCATCGATGAGAGCAATCGAAGGATCGTCCCCTCCAAGGTCTCGTCATCCACCCCGTAGAGATGCTTTTCCAAGAGCCCCCGGCAGACCTTCTCCGCCGCCGCCACCAGGGCGACACCCTCAGGGTGGCGGCTGACCAACCGGACATCCACCTCCCCGGTCCGGGCGCAGTACCCGAGCTCCATCCCCCCGTCCACCCAAGGCTTGAGGGGAGCGGCAATGCGCTCCTCGACCACCGACTCCCCAAGGCCGGTGGTCTTAAGGGTGCGGCAAACGAAGGGGGTTTCCCGTGGATACTCCTGCTCCACCAACGGAAGCACCTGCTGACGGAACATCGGATGCAGCTCCCGGGGGGGCCCAGGGAGCAAGATCAGCCACTGTGGGATCCTGGCGCCGGGCCGGGGATCGAGCCGGATGGCCAACCCCGGTGCGGTGCCGTGAGCGTTCGCAAGGACCACCGCCCCCTCGGGCACCATCGCCTGAACCCGGGTGGAGGGGGGCATCGGACGACTCCTGGATTGGAAAAACGACTCAATGTTCCGGAGCACCGCCTCGTCCTCGCGTAACTTCCTGCCCAGTAACTGGGCGATGAGGTCCCGCGTCAAATCATCGCTGGTCGGCCCCAGCCCTCCGGTCGTGATCACCAGGTCAGCCCGCGAAAGCCCCTCGCGCACTGCACCTTGTATGACCGGCCCATCGTCCGAGATCCCCACCTGGCGGTCGACCGTGTAGCCGTGATCGGCCATTTGCCGACAGATCCACTGCTGGTGGCTGTTCAGAACGCGTCCAAGCATGAGCTCGGAGCCTGTGTTGATGAGTTCGATTTTCATACAGCACCCGTGGTTCCCGTGGGTCATGGGCGGGGGAGGCAGCCCGTCCGTAATTACCCGGCCCCCACTCACCGTGAAAAGGGGGATATTTTCAAGCTTGCGTTTTGGGGGGTTGAAACGGACATTTTGCCCCCTTATGCAACCGGAAGTCAGTCAGTCGGAGAGCGCGCTGAGGCTCTGGGCCTGGGTTTTCGCCAATCAAAAGAAGCTGATCCAGGCGGTCGTTGGCGCCACGGTCCTCGGCTTGGTCGTCTACGCCTACCTGGATTACCAGGAAGGGAAGGAGATCAAGGCGAGCGAGGCCCTCTCCAACGTGATGCCGGTTCGGCTCAAGGAAGCCCCCACCCCGGCGGAGCTGGCCAAGTCCTACCTCAAGGTCGCCGCCGACAACGTCGGTACCCGCGCTGCCACCCACGCGACCCTCCGGGCGGCCTCCGCGCTCTTCCAGGCCGGAAGCTATGCCGACGCCCAGGCCCAGTTTGAGAAGTTCCTTCGCGAAGATCCCGGCAGCCCGTTTGCCGCCCAGGCCGCTTTCGGCATCGCGGCGTGCATGGATGCCGCTGGAAAAGGATCCGAGGCCCTCGCGAAATATGAGGAAATCACCAAGCGGTATCCCTCCGAGAGCGTGGCCGACCAGGCCAAGCTGGCCACCGCCACCCTCTACGCCTCCCAGAACAAGCCCGACCAAGCCTACAAGCTCCTCGACGAGATGATCCAGACCGGTCGGGGCACCTTCATTCAGGAAGCTTTCCAGAAGCACGAGGAGCTGGCCCAGCAGTTCCCGTATCTCAGGACGAACAGCGCGGCGATGAAGCCCGCGACCCCGAGCCTCACCCCAACCCCGGCTCCCGCGCCTGCGGCGGCCGCACCGAAACCGGCCGCCCCCGCGCCGACCCCGGCGCCGGCGACCCCTGCGAAGCCGTAAGTCATCGCGGTCACCCTCGCCCGGGAATCGACCCCTGCCTTTTGGCAGGTCCGGAGCGTCGGGCGAACGGTGGGGGCAGACGGGGCGGCACTCGGGGAGATGGCCACGGAATGGGCCCGAAGGTTTCCCCCAAACCATTGTGGTGCAACGGCGCTCCGTAGAGTGCGCCCGGATCCCATCGAACCCCTCCCCCCTCGACGCACGCCCCCCCCAGAAGCGGACGACCGGAGGGGTCGCCCCTCGCCGGAAGCCGGCTTCGGGTGCTCCTCCCTCAAGTCGAAGGTCAAAACTACGATCTAACGGCAGGACGCTTTTGTGTTCTAACGGTTTGGAACTATGAAGATTTGCATCATTGGGACGGGCTATGTCGGGCTGGTGACAGGCACCTGCTTCGCGGAGATCGGGCACGATGTGACGTGCGTCGACAAGGATGCCGCCAAGGTGAAGCTCCTTCAGAACGGTGGAATGCCCATCTACGAGCCAGGGCTCCCGGAGTTGGTTCAGAAGAACGTTGCCGCCGGCCGACTCCGCTTCACCGCATCGACCCCCGACGGGGTCGAACCCGCGGAGGTTGTGTTCATCGCGGTGCCGACCCCGCCGCAGCCCGACGGATCGGTCGACCTGAGTTTCATCGAGGGTGTGGCGCGGGAGATCGCCGCGTGCATGACCTCGTACAAGATCGTCGTCGACAAGAGCACCGTCCCGGTCCGGACCGGCGACAAGGTGGCCGAGACCATCAAGCGTTACTGCAAGGCGAAGGTGGAGTGCGACGTCGTCAGCAACCCGGAGTTCCTTCGGGAGGGGTTTGCCGTGGATGACTTTCTCAAGCCCGACCGCGTGGTGATCGGGGTGAAGTCGCAGCGGGCAGTCCCTGCCATGCGCGAGATCTATGCACCGATCAACGCCCCGCTGATCGTCACCGACATCAACTCGGCGGAGCTGATCAAGCATGCCGCAAACTCCTTCCTCGCCCTCAAGATCTCCTACATCAACGCGGTGTCGGTGATCTGCGAAGCCTCCGGAGCCAATGTCATCGAGGTGGCCAACGGCATGGGAATGGATGCCCGGATCGGGCGGCGCTTTCTCGACGCGGGCCTCGGCTACGGGGGAAGCTGCTTCCCGAAGGACCTGAGCGCCTTTATCAAGATCTCGGAGACCCTCGGATACGATTTCCGGCTGCTGAAGGAGGTTCAGCGGATCAACTCGGAGCAGATGGAGCGGTTTGCGAAGAAGATTCTAGAGACCCTCTGGGTGGCCAAGGACAAGACGCTGGGAGTCCTGGGGTTGGCATTCAAGCAGAACACCGATGATGTGCGGCAGAGCCCGGCGATCGAGCTCTGCCAGCGGCTGCAGGCCGAGGGGGCGACCCTTCGGGTGTATGATCCGCAGGCCATGGACAAGGCCCGGGCCGTGCTGAAGAACGTCACCTACGTAAAGACCATGAACGAGATCGCGGAGGGATGTGACGCCCTTGTGATCGCGACCGAATGGCCCGAGTTCAAGAAGCTCGACCTGGAGAAGGTCCGCCGGGATCTGACGCACCCGATCCTGTTCGACGGCCGGAATCTCTTTGATCCTGCCGAGATGGAGCGGCTTGGCTTCATCTACAAGTCGATCGGGAGGTAGCCCCTCGTAACGCAGACAGCCTTGTCTGCTGTA
>DMJJ01000510.1:0-17965 GCA_003452185.1 Verrucomicrobiales bacterium
GACGTCGAAACCGATCTCGCTCGTTGTGACCGGCGTCTACCCATCGGTGGTGCAGCGGCCGCAGGGGGCGACGGTGGTGGAGGGGGGGGCAATCGTGCTCAAGGGGCTGGGGCAGAACCTCGGCAAGCCTGGTTACTCCTGGATATTCACCCCGGAGGCCGGGGCTCCAACCCTCCTGCTCGCCGGGGAGACGAACGCCTCCCTCACCCGGGTGCAGCTTCGGGTGGGAGACTCGGGCACCTACTCCTTGGTCGTGAGCAACGATGGCCAGCTCGTCTCCTCCCCCGCCCGGGTGAGTGTGCTTCCGGCCCCGAGCGGTGCCGGGGGTGTTGACCTGGGGTTCTTCCCCGACCCGAGGCTGGAGACCAACGCCTCGCTCACCCTCGTCACCGCGCGGCTGCAATCCGATGGAGGGGTGATTCTTGGGTTCAACGAGTGGCTGCCCGTGCCCGGGGTTCAAGGCCCCCCCCGGCTCCTGCGCCTGGAGTCCTCCGGGGCACTCGATCCCTCGTTCCTCCCGCAATCCCATGGGTTGCCGCTCTGCCTCCTCCCGGACGGCGGAATCCTCCTCGACTCCCTGGTGAAGCTGACCCCCTCGGGAGCGATTGACCGATCCTTCAACAACGGGGTCTCTCAGGGATCGGGGAGCGTGGCCGCGGTGCAGCGGGATGGACGGATCCTCGTCGCGAACCCCGCCTCCCTCGTCCGCCTGCTCCCGGCGGGGACACCCGACCCGTCGTGGGTTCTCCCCTCGTCCGCGGATTACAGGATCTACTCGTTCATTTCTTCCATCCACCCGGAGCCCGATGGGACCCTTTGGATCGGCAAGACCGCCCACGCCTATCGCCTTTTGCCAAACGGGCGTCCCGACCCCCGTGTTCCGGACGGGGTCGGGCTTGTGGGTGAGATTCGCGGGTTTGTCCGGGCCCCGGGCGGCCCCACGCGCGCTCTCTCCCAGGTCACGGACTCCCTGGGAACCCGGTTCTTCCTCCTCCCCCTCGACGGGTCATTCTCGGCGGCCCGCCACCTGGACAGGACCAACGCGGTGTACGCCACGGCGGTCGGGGTGCAGGCCGACGGCCGGGTGGTCCTGGTCGGCGACGGGGGCATGTCCCGCCTCCTGCCGGACGGGACACGCGACCCCGAGTTTGCCGTTGGGTCGGGGATAAACCATGCCTCCCCGTGGACCCCGCTGACTCATTTTCACGGGCCGGCCCTCCCGCAGATCGACATCGCCCCGACGGGCGACCTTCTGGTCATCGGGGATTTCGTCGACTTGAATGGAGCCTTCCGAGCCGGCATCGCGCGAGTGCATGGCGGGCCCTACAAGGCTCCAACCCCCCTCGAGGTTCACGATCCCGTCCCGCTCCCTTCAGGGGGGGCGCTGAGTCTGGTCGCCTGGACCGATGCCTGGCCCGCGCCGACGTTCCAGTGGTTCCATGACGGGGTTCCCCTGCCGGAGTGGCAGGCAGGCGAACTGGCTTTCGAGGGGGTCCATCGCCGGGATGCTGGAGCGTACGATGTGGTCATTGGCAATTCGCTCGGCTCGGTGACCAACCGTGTCGCCCTCGTGGAGGTCACACCCCCGGATCCGCATCCCGGGAGTCTCTATGGGGAGTTCGGGCCGCTCCCCCCGCTCGACGCCACCTGTTGGGCGGTCGCGGTCCAACCGGATGGGAAGGTGCTGGTGGCGGGTGACTTTAGCTACATCGGGACGCGGCGCGTCGAGGGGCTTGCAAGGCTCCACCCGGATGGAAGCTGGGATGAGGGCTTCTCGGCCTCGGTGCGGGGGGATATCGGGAGCTTCACCCGTTCGGTGAACGGAGTGCGGGTGCAGGCGGATGGAAGGATCGTGATCTGCGGCGTGTTCACGAACGTCGGTGGGCTTCCCCGCCAGTCCCTTGCCCGGCTGCTGCCCGACGGGAGCGTTGACCCCTCGTTCAACTTTGAACGGGATCCCTACGACGTTGCGATCCCGCACCCGGCACTGGAGATCCGGTCGGATGGAAAGATTCTGTTCGACGTTCCCTGGGCCCGTGTCGGTGGGGCCCTGCTGAGCGGGCCGGTCCTGCTGGGGGAGGATGGAGCCCTGGAGGCCGGGTTCGCCACGAACCTCCCGGCCCTGGCGGGGGAGGGGACCGCGCTTGGGATCGATTCCGATGGCTCCATCTTGAGGGCATCCTACCAGCGGTTGGTGCGCCTTAATCCGGACGGGACGGTTCGGAAGGAGTTGCTTCCGCATCTCCGGCCCGACCAGACCGTGGCGGAGCTGCTCCCTTCTCCGACCCCGTGCCAACCACCCCCCGGGGGGGCGATTCCCTCCGGGCCCGTCATCGAGGCGATCGCCGTGACGGCCGATGGTGGGGTGATTTTGGGCGGATCGTTCTCCGCCCTGCTCCCTGCGGGGGGCGGCGCTGTAAGGGTCGCCGGACTGGTGCGGCTCACGCCGGAGGGGGAGTTCGATCCGGAGTTCCAACCCACTTTCGACGGGGATGTGGATGCATTGATGGTCGAGCCCTCCGGGCGGATCCTCGTGGGGGGATGCTTTCGTCACGTGAACGGCCTGGCGACGCCAGGGCTGGTGCGTCTCCTCCCGACCGGGGAAATCGACCCAACCTTCGAGGTGGGTTCCGGGTTTGTCGGGGTCGCTTCCAGGCGGCCCCTGATCTCGACGATTGTGGCGGGGCAAGCCGGCCGGATCGTCGTGGGTGGGAGCTTTGGGTCCTACGCGGCCTCGGTCGCCCGCGGGGTGGCGATCCTTGTGACCGACCCCTGGCTCTCACTTCCCGAGCCGCTTCTCCCCTCGGGGGTGCGTTTCCGCTTTGGGACGCTTCCGGGGCGACGGTATGCCCTCGAATGGGCCTCCGCCCTTGGGGATGGGGAGTGGGTGCCGCTCGGTCAGGTCGAGGGGACCGGGGAGTGGGGGGAGTTGAGCCTGCCGGAGGCCGTGGGGGCGGGCGGTTTCTACCGGCTGCGGGTCGAGTAGCCACGGCCTGCCCTCCCGCCCGAGGGAAGGATTTACGGGATTGCGCGGCGGCCGGCAGGGGATTACAAACTTCCGACCCTGAGTTCATCACCCATAATGCCGCCGACTCACGCCATGAAACGGATCACCGCAACCTGCCTCACCCTCCTCGTCGTTGCCGCCACCGCCTCCCTTGCAGGGGCCGCTGAAACCCTCAAGTATTCGATCGCGCCGGGGTTCTTTGAGAAGGACCCTGAGCACCTCCAGCTCGGGCCGTGCCATGGCGGCGTGGTTCTGGACAAGGCCGGGAACATCCTTGTCACCACCGACACCAAGCGCGGCATCGTGGTGTTTTCCTCGACGGGAAAGTTCATCCGCTCCTTCGGCCCGACCCGCATTCATGCCCTTGAGCTTCGGGAGGAAAATGGGGTGGAGTACCTCTATTGCGCCCGTCCCGCTGACCACGAGGTGGTGAAGGTCAAGCTCGACGGGACCCAGGAGTGGTCGATCACCGCCCCGATGGAGTCGGGAGTCTTCAAGGACGCCAAGGGGTTCAACCCGTGCGCTGTGACCGTCGACCCCGATGGAGCCATCTATGTTGCGGATGGGTATGGGTCCAACTTCGTCCTGAAGTTCGACAAGAACCGGAAGTTCGTGAAGGCGTTTGGCGGCCCGGGCAAGGAGGAGGGGAAATTCCAGACCTGCCACGGCATCGGCCTCGACCTGCGCCAGGGGAAGCCGCTGCTGCTGGTGTGCAACCGCAACAACAACCGGGTGGAGTACTGGGATACCGACGGCAACTTTGTGAAAATCATCCAGAAGGATCTCCGGATGCCGGCCGCCGTGCATATCCGGGGCGACTACGCGATCTTCCCCGAGCTGCAGGGGCGCGTCACGGTGCTCGGCAAGGATGGATCGATCGTGGCCCAGGTGGGGGATAATCCCGAGGCCAGCCAGCGGGCGAACTTCGGCCTCGCCCAGGAGCATTGGAAGGAGGGGATCTGCAACTCCCCGCACGGTGCCTCAATCGACCCGGAGGGCAACCTGATCGTCAGCGAGTGGAGCCAGTTCGGCCACCTGCACAAGTGGCTCAAGGCGAAATAGCCCCCTGAGGGCTCGTGGGCCGGGGCGCGGGCCGGGCCCCTCGGGCCGGCCGTGGATCCCTGCGATGAAGCGAACCTCCCTGTTTGGTCTGCTCGCGCTGTCGACGGCCCTGGCCGTCGAGGCCGGAACGCTGCGCGAGGGGACGAACAGCGGGCCGCTCCATTGGTCGCTTGCCCCCCTGCCCCGCCCGCCGGTCCCGGCCGGCGCGGCTCATCCGATCGATGCCTTCATCCGTGCCCGGCTCGCCTCGCGGGGGGTGGCCTCGTCACCCCAGGCCGACCCCCGGTCCCTTGCCCGCCGCGTTGCCTACGACCTGACGGGGCTTCCACCGACCCCGGAGGAAGTGGAGGCCTTTTGCTCCGATCCCGACCCGGCTGCCGCCTACGGGAGGCTCATCGACCGCCTTCTCGCCTCCCCGCGCCACGGTGAGCAGTGGGGGCGCCACTGGCTGGATGTTGCCAACTACGCCGACACCCACGGGAACGACCATGACTTTGTCCGCCCCAACGCCTGGCCGTATCGCGACTACGTGATCCGGGCGTTCAATGAGGATCGCCCCTACGCCCGGTTCATTCAGGAGCAGGTCGCGGGGGATGCGCTCTTCCCCGGAGACCCGGAGGCCACGGTCGCGCTCGGGTTCCTGGCGGCCTCCCCCTGGGATCACACCCTCATGGTCACGGTCCGGGCCGACACCGTGGATCATCGCATGGCGCAGAACCTGGATCGCGACCTCATGGTCAGTTCCGTGATCGGGACCTTCCAGAGCCTGACGATCCATTGCGCCCGCTGCCACGACCACAAGTTCGACCCGATCTCACAGCGGGATTACTACTCCCTGCAGGCGGTGTTTGCCGGCGTCGATCGAGCCGACCGCCCCTTTGACGTCGACCCGGCCCTTCATCTTGCCCGCCAGCGGCTCCTTCAGGAGCGACTGAGCCTGGAGACCGTCGACGAGGGGGCTCTGGCCCGTGTTGCCACCCCCGAGGTCTCCCGGTCCATGGAGCTCTGGGAGTCGGAGTGGCGGCGTCGGGAGGAGGCTTGGGTGGGGATGGAGATCCTGGGCGTGGTTTCGACCGGGGGCGCGACCCTGACCCGCCAGCAGGATGGCTCCTGGTTCGCCGGCGGCGTACGCCCCGACCACGACACCTATATTGTGACCGCGCGCGTGCCAGCGGGGCCCTTGGCCGGCGTCCGGCTGGAGGTGTTGCCCGATGACCGGCTCCCGCAGCACGGACCGGGGCGCTGGGAGAACGGAAACTTCCACCTCACCGAGTTCCGTGCCTTTCTCTCCTCCCCGGGGGAAACCGACGGGGGGCGGGCGATCCCGTTCGCCCGCGCCACGGCCGACCATGACGAAGGAGCTGCGATCTCGGCGGCTCAGGCGATTGATGGGAAGCCGGAAACCCACTGGGGCATCCACCCGAGGTACGGGGAGCGCCACGAGGCCGTGTTTGAGCCGCGGGGGATGGAGTCCCCCGCGCCCGGGGCCTTGCTGACCCTTTTGCTGGAGCATCAAACCGGCGCCGTGGGGCACGGGATCGGGCGGTTCCGACTCTCGGTGGCCACCAATGCTGCGGCCCTCGCGCGCATCAGGCCGCTTCCACCCCCCCTCCGCGCGCTGCTGGAGACTCCCGCCGCGGAGCGGACGCCAGCCCAGAAACGCGACCTCGCCCTTGGAATCCTCCGGCTTCAGAATCGTGCCGCCCTGGAGGCCCTCCCGGCCCCGCGTCTGGTGTATGCGATTTCGCGCGACTTCCCGCCTGACGGGGAGAACTTCAAGCCGACTCGTCATCCCCGCCCGATCCATCTCCTGGCCCGGGGGGATCTGGCCCGCCCGGGGGAGGAGGTCCAGCCTGCCGCCCTCGCCTGTCTCCCCGGGATGTCACCCCTGCTGGCGATGGGAGAGGGGGACGAGGAATCCCGGCGTCGTGCCGCCTTGGCCCGATGGGTGAGCGATGATCGGAACGTGCTGACGTGGCGGAGCATCGTCAACCGGGTCTGGGCGCACCATTTCGGACGGGGGCTTTGTGACACGCCGAACGACTTTGGGAAAATGGGCGGGACCCCATCCCATCCCGAGCTCCTCGACTGGCTGGCGGTTTGGTTTCGCGACGACGCCAAAGGGTCGATCAAGGCGCTCCACCGGTTGATCCTCACCAGCGAAACCTGGAGGCAATCGACCTTTGGGGGGCAGGGGATGGGTGTCGACCCGGACAACCGTCTCCTTTGGAGGCAGGCCCGGGAGCGCCTCACGGCCGAGGAGGTTCGGGACACGCTGCTCGCGCTGGGTGGGCGGTTGGACCTGACGATGGGGGGGGCGCCGGCTGTGCAATTTATCGACCACGGGGATGCGACCTTCAACACGGGGGGGGCTCCGGCGTTTCTCGACTACGACCACTTCGACCCTGACGCCCCCGCGGCGCGCCGGCGGGCGGTCTATCGGTTCCTGTTTCGCACGGTGCCCGACCCGTTCATGGATGCGCTCGACTGCCCCGACGGCGGGGCGTTCACCCCGGTCCGGGGGAGCTCGACCACCGCTCTGCAGGCCCTCGCGCTGCTGAACGACCCGTTTGTGATCCGGCAGTCGGAGAGCATCGCGGCCCGGATCGCAGCCCGGTGCAGCACACCGGAGCTGCAGGCGGAGGAGGCCGTGCGGCTGATCCTTCTCAGGCCGAGCCCTGCCGTGGAGCGGGATCGGCTGGCGGCCTACGTGCGGCGGCATGGCCTCGCCAACACCTGCCAGCTGCTCGTGAACAGCAACGAATTCCTTTACCTGGACTGACCCGATGCACGATCCCCATCTCAGCCGTCGTGACTTTCTGGGCCGCCTCTCCACCGGGCTCGGCGGGGTGGCCATCGCTTCCCTCTTCCAGCAGGAGGGTTTCGGGGCCCCGCTGCCCCATTTTGTCCCGAGGGCCCGCCGGGTGATCCAGCTCTTCATGAGCGGGGGGGCGAGCCAGTGCGATCTCTTCGACTACAAGCCGGAGCTGATCGCGCGACACGGGCAGAAGTTCGATCCCGGTCCCGGGGTGCGGGTCGAGGCGAGCGTGAGTCTGCCCGGGGCTGTGATGAAGAGCCCGTTTGAATGGGCCCGCCATGGCGAGACCGGTCGATGGGTGAGCAGCGCCCTTCCTAACTTGGCGCGCCACGTGGATGAGATGGCATTCCTCATGGCGATGCAGTCGGCCTCGAACGTGCATGGGCCTGCCTCCTACCTGCAGACGAGCGGGTACGTGCTTCCCGGGTTCCCGTCCGCGGGGGCTTGGGTCTCCTACGCCCTCGGGAGCCTCTCGCGGGATGTCCCGGCATTCGTGGCGCTTCCCGATGTGAGGGGCCTTCCGTACAACGGCCGGAGCGCGTTTACGGCCGGCTTTCTCCCGGCAAACCACCAAGGGACTGTGATCCAGGCCTCCGCCCCCCAGCCGATCACGCACCTGCGTCCGCCGGCCTCCGCCGGGCAGGTCACGCCCGAGAGCCGGGCCGATGGGCTGGCTCTGCTTCAGGAGATGAACTCCCGGCATGCGGCGGCGCGTCCGGAGGACTCCCGCCTCACGGCCCGCATGGAAAGCTACGAGCTCGCCGCCCGGCTTCAGCTCGCCGCGCCCGAGTTGCTCGACCTCTCCTCCGAAGGGGAGGTGACGCGGGCGTTCTACGGGATGGATCAACCCGAGACGGCGGATTTCGGCCGTCGATGCCTGCTGGCCCGGCGGATGATCGAGCGGGGGGTCCGGTTCGTCCAGGTCTGGAGCGGCCACGGCGGCGGGTCGGCCAACTGGGACAACCATTCCGACATCGCCAAGGAGCTTGGAGCCGCCGCCCGCGGCATGGACCTGCCCGCTGCCGCCCTGCTCTCCGATCTCCGGCAGCGTGGGTTGCTGGAGGACACCTTGCTCGTCTGGACAACGGAGTTTGGCCGGATGCCGTTCAGCCAGGGGAGCGTTGGGCGCGATCACAATGGGGGAACGTTCGTCTCCTGGTTCGCCGGGGCCGGAGTGAAGGCCGGGAGTTCAATCGGGAGAAGCGATGAATGGTCGTGGAAAGCGGTCGAGGGGACCACCACCAGCTACGATTTCCATGCCACCCTGCTGCACCTCCTCGGGCTCCGCCACGAGAAGCTTTCGTTTCGCCACGGGGGGATCGACCGTCGCCTGACCGACGTCCACGGCCGCGTCATCACCGAAATCCTGGCGTGAACCGCGGATCAGGGTTGTTTAACCGCGGATGACGCGGATTTTCGCGGATGGGACCTGGGAAGAGATTGAGAGGTTTTCAGTGGCGAGGCGATTCCTCCTGATCCCACACCTCTGAGTCATGCTGTGAGGTTGCCGTGGGCTTGGGATGACCTCTCCGTCGGATCCTCACCCAGGGCCCTTCCCATCCGCGGAAATCCGTGTCATCCGCGGTTAAACAACCCTGATCCGCGGATTGCGCGGATGGGACTTGGGAAGAGATTGAGAAGTTTCCAGAGTGGCGAGGCGATTCCTGCTGATCTCACACCTCTGAGTCATGCCGTGAGGTTGCCGTGGGCTTGGGATGACCTCTCCGTCGGATCCTCACCCAGGGCCCATCCCATCCGCGGAAATCCGTGTCATCCGCGGTTAAACAACCCTGATCCGCGGATTACGCGGATGGGACTTGGGAAGAGATTGAGAGGTTTTCAGTGGCGAGGCGATTCCTCCTGATCCCACACCTCTGAGTCATGCCGTGAGGTTGCCGTGGGCTTGGGATGACCTCTCCGTCGGATCCTCACCCAGGGCCCTTCCCATCCGCGGAAATCCGTGTCATCCGTGGTTAAGTTTTCGGATCTGCAGCTCACGCCGTGGGGTTTGGGTCGCACTCGGCGTCGTAGTCGACGCCGGGGAGCCCGAAACCGAACAGTTTCAGGAACTCGGACCGGTAGCCCTCGATATCCGAGATGGAGGCGAGATTCTCCGTGGTGACCTGGGACCAGAGTTTCGCGACGGCCTCCTGCACATCGGGGCGCATCTCCCAGTCGTCGATCCGGATCCGGCCCTGCTTGTCGACCGGTGTGGGAGTCTCGGCGTAGAGGCGCTTGAAGAGACGGTGGATCTGCTCGATGCATCCCTCGTGCAGGCCCTGGGCCTTCATCACCTTATAGAGAAGGGAAATGTAAAGCGGGACGACCGGAATGGCTGAGCTCGCCTGGGTGACGAGCGCCTTGTTGATCGAGACAAACGCCCGGCCTCCCGACGGAGCCAGTTGGGCGTTGAGCTCGTGGGCCGTCTTCTCCAGGTGTTCCTTGGCGGCTCCGATGGTCCCGTTGCGGTAGATCGCCATGGTGAGCTCGGGGCCGACGTACGAGTAGGCGACGGTGGTAAACCGTTCTGAGAGGAGCCCCGCCGTGCGGAGGGCGTCGACCCACATCTGCCAGTCCTCCCCGCCCATGACGGCGACGGT
Source organism: Verrucomicrobiales bacterium (assembly GCA_003452185.1). GTDB lineage: Bacteria > Verrucomicrobiota > Verrucomicrobiia > Limisphaerales > UBA11320 > UBA11320. The sequence goes on from DMJJ01000510.1 coordinate 9,488, forward strand.
GTCGGCGATCTCCTGCTCGTTGGCCGGATCGATGGCGACCGGCCCGACCGTCCCTTTCTCCACATCCACTGTCTTGGAGGCGAACGGCTGGCCGATCGGCTTGAGGGTCGACTTGAAGGTCACGCCGCTCCGCGGGTGGGTCCGCCGGGGGGAGGCGAGGCTGTAGACCAGGAGGTCCACCTTGCCGAGGTCGGCGGCCGCCGCCGCAATGACCTCCTGCTTCATCGCATCCGAGAAGGCGTCACCGTTGAAGCTCCGGGCGTAGAGCCCGGCCGCCTTGGCGGCGCGTTCGAAGGCGAGGGTGTTGTACCACCCGGTCGTTCCCAGTCGGTCCGGTTCGCTTGGCCGTTCGAAGGCGACTCCGATGGTCCGGGCGCCGGCGCCGAACGCTGCGGTGATCCGCGACGCGAGGCCGTAGCCGGTCGAGCTTCCCACGACCAGCACCCGGGGAGGGGCGCCGGCGATGGGGCCTTGTTTGCGGATGTAATCGATCCATTCCTGCACATGGGCGGCGCATCCCTGGGGATGGGCCGTGACGCAGATGAAGCCGCGAACCTTCGGTTTGATGACCATAGGGGCCGCAGACTACAGCGGGGGTGGCTGGGGATCGATCAATTTTGTGGGCGTTGCGTCCCCCCGTGTGCCATGTCGATGCAGAAGAGATGCCGGTCGCCCCGGATCAGCAACCGGTTGGTTGCGAGGGCGGGGCTCGCGACCACGCGCTCGCCCAAGGCCACCTCGCTGAGAAGCTCGAACTTTTCGCGCACCCGCGCCGTGAACACCACGCCATCCTCCCGGGCCGCATAGAGCAACCCTCCGCCGATGGCGGGCGAGGCGTAGTAGCTCGCCGTCCCCCGGGGAAGCGCTTCCGCCCAGAGGGTCCGCCCGCTGGCCGGATCGACACAGACCACCTCACCACGGTGCCGTAGCAGGTAGACCCGTCCCCGGTCCTCTGCCAGCGCGGGGACAAACACCGCGATGTCATCCCGTCGCCAGACGGAGTGGGTTGCCGTCACATCCCCCGATCCGCCGAGCCGCACGCCACAGAGATGCCCCTGCCCGGGATGGTCATCGCGTCCCACCGGCACAACGACCATGTTGCCTTGGATCACGGGGCAGGAGATCGCAGGCCAATGCGCGGTTCCCTCCGGGTTGAACCCCCCGCAGCTCCAAAGCAGGTGCCCATCCTCGGCGGCGTGTGCCGTGAGATGGTCTGCGCCCCATACCAGCAGGGCTGGCTTGCCCCCGTGCTCGAACAGCAGGGGGGTCGTGTACGCATTGTCATTCTCCGAGGGGGCCTCGTAGTTCCGTTTTTGCTGCCAGCGGAGCTTTCCGCTCCCTTTGTCAAAGGCCGCGATCCACGACTCCCCATGGTGGAGTCGCGTGAGGATCACGTCCCGGGAGGTCAGGACCGGGGAGCTCCCCTGGTCCCAGAACAGGTTCTCGGGCCCGAACCGTCCCGCGATGTCCTCCTGCCAGCGGATCGTGCCGTCGAGGGCCACCGCGGTCAGGCGGCCGCTCCTGAAGTAAGTGTAGATCGTTTTTCCGTCGGTCACGGGCGAGGCGTTGCAGCTGGAGCCGAGGTTCCGGTGCTTGGCAGTGCTCTCCCCCCCGAGACGTGTTGCCCAGAGTTGATGGCCCGCGCGGTCGACGGCGAGCAGCGCATCCTGTCCTTCGAGGGGGGACGTGAGGTAGATGCGTCCTCCGGAGACGATCGGGGTTGATCCCCCCTTGCCCGGGAGCGGGAGGCTCCAGGCGATGTCGTTCGTTCCCCATCGATCCGGGAAGCGCCCCTCCGGGAGGCTTCCCGCCGAGGCCTGCCCCCGCCATGCCGGCCATTCCGCCTCGCCCCCGGAGGCCGGTGGCACCAGGAGGAGCGGGGTCATGATCACGGGGATCCAGGCGGCAAGAGTCGAGAGTCTCATGGGAATGGGATGGGGGAACGTGTTTGAGTGACTTGGCTCTCATTACCAGACGCGCCCCGGGACATCGAAGCGAAAACAGGGGGCTCCCACGGTTCGCTCCCCGAGGGGGGGGGAGCGGCGCCCGGCCCCTTGGAAAGCTGGCTGGACGCGGCGCCCCGAACCCGCGACCCTCCCGAGGGTGCCCGGGCCGCCAGGGCGCCATGAACCGATCGTACAACCGGAATGCCATCCCCCGTACACCATCCAAACGATCCGCTCCACGGAATCACCCTTGAGACCATCGTCACACAGCTCTCCGAGCGTCATGGATGGGCGGAGATGGGGCGACGGATCCCGATTCGCTGTTTCCTGTTCAACCCCTCGGTGAAATCGAGCCTGACGTTCCTGAGGAAAACCCCCTGGGCCCGGCTCAAGGTACAGGCGTGGTATGTGGCGGAGATGCCCGACCCGGCCGCACCAGGACCTCGCCCCGCGGAGCCTGCTTCCAGGCCCTAACCCTGCCCCCCGACTGCCGCCCCTTCGCACTCTCGCATGCTGACACCGAATTCCGCCGGCCATTACCGGTTCCTCGAGGGGATCGATCCCTACTCCTGCGGCGTTGTTGCCGACCCCGGGCATGAGATCGTCCGCGTGCCGCTGCGTGCCTGGATGCCGTGGCGGCAGGGGTTTGAGTTTGTGGACCGCTTTCTTGCCAGGGCGGGGGTGGGGCGTGCCTCGCTTTGCGCAATGGAGCTCCGCTCGCCGCGCCCCTTCAGCATGGAGGGGTTCATCGACTACAACCGTGGCTACTGTGGGGTCCTGGAGGAGTGGGGCCTCCTGCCGGGGGGGATCAACCCGGTGGCGCGGACCAACGTGGCCCCGCTGCAGGGGCCTCCGCCCGGGGTGTCGCTGCACGCCTTCTCCTTCGTACGGCCCTCCGCGACCCCGGACGGCCCGACTGGATTCATCGTCGCGGGTGCCGGGGAGCTCCGGGAGGGGACGCTCGAGCCGGAGCGCATTGTTCGCCGCGGGGAGATCTCGCGTGAGGCGATGCTTGAGAAGGCTGGCTACGTCCTGGAGGTGATGCAGCAGCGGTTGGACGCACTGGGAGTCGGGTGGGGGGAGGCGACGGCGGTCAATGTCTATACGGTCCATCCCCTGGAGGAGTCGTTGAGGCAGCTCCTGCTGGATCGCATCGGCCCCGCGACCCGCCACGGGCTTTGCTGGCATGTCACCCGACCTCCGGTCACGGAGATCGAGTTTGAAATGGATGTCCACGGGCCTGCCGTTCAGCTTCTGGGCTGAGCGGCCGCGCGGCACGGGGTCTTATCCCTCCAGGGGAGGGTAATCGGTGTAGCCCTTCGGGCCGGGAGCGTAGAAGGTCGATTCGTCGGGCGTGTTGAGCGGGGCGTTTCGGCGAAACCGTTCCGGAAGGTCGGGATTGGCCAGAAACGGGACTCCGAAGGCGATGGCATCCGCCCACCCTTCGGCCAGGGCCCGGTTGCCGCTCTCTTGTGTGAATCCCCCCGCCGTGACCATCCAGCCCGGGTAGTCGGGCCGGAGCTCCCGCGGCCCGACACCTCCCTTGGCCCCATGGGCGATGTCTTGCGCGGTGACCTGGGTGACGTGCGCGTACGCCAGGTTCATGGGGGTGAGGGAACGGAGCACGTAACCGAAGGTCTGCATCGGGTTCGAGTCGCGCATGTCGTTGAACACCCCGCCGGGGGAGAGCCGGATCCCGACCCGGTCGGACCCCCAGACCCCGACCACGGCCTCGGTGACCTCCAGGGTCAGGCGTGCGCGGTTGGCAATCGAGCCGCCGTAGGCATCCGTCCGGTGGTTCGTGCCATCGCGCAGGAACTGGTCCAGGAGATAGCCGTTCGCGTTGTGGATCTCCACCCCGTCAAACCCCGCCTCCCTCGCCTTCCGCGCCCCGTGGACATACTCCGCGATGATCCCCGGGATCTCTGAGAGCTCAAGGGCCCTTGGGGTTGGGTAATCCTCCATCGATTGCCCGGTGAAGACCTTTCCGCGGGGCCGGATGGCCGAGGGCGCCACCGGGGGCTCCCCTCCCGGCTGGTAGGACCCGTGGGAGATCCGTCCGACGTGCCAGAGCTGAAGGAAGATTCGTCCGCCTGCATCGTGGACCGCGCGGGTGACCTCGCGCCACCCCGCCACCTGTGCGTCGGTGGAGATGCCCGGCGTGTTGGGGTATCCGAACCCCCGCGGCGAGACCGAGGTCGCCTCCGAGATGATCAAGCCTGCCGAGGCGCGCTGCCGATAGTACTCCGCGTTCAGCTCGTTCGGGACATTCCCCGCCCCCGCGCGGCACCGGGTGAGCGGGGCGAGGTAGATGCGGTTCGGGGTCCGTATGGCCCCCAGCTGGAGCGGGGTGAACAGGTTCGGTGTCATCGCAGTGAGCCACACTCTGGGGCTCCCTCTGCTTCGTGTCCAACGAAGACTCTCTCCACGGCGGGCCGCGTCGCAGCCCCTTCCGGGCTCCCCGGGTCCGCACGGGGGGGGGATCGAATCTAAGAGCGGCCCTATCAGGATTAGGCGGCCACCCGACTAGAACCCTTACCGTTCGCTGTAGGATTTACGGTAGCGGAGCGCCGCCTGGGGCGGGCACGGGGCAGGGGACCCGGGCGGGTCCGGGGTGCCGGGCTGCTTCGGGCGAGCGGCTTGATTCGCGGCAACCCGCTTGCGTGGAACCGCTCTCCGCTTGCCCGGGTCCCGCGGCCGGCCGGGACCCGGATCCCGCAACACTCCATCCTCCGCGATCCGCAACGGTGGCAGGCCGCTTGCTAAGAATGAGTTGATTGCCGTCCTGCACCCGCGTTGCGCGTGGCACCGGGCGGCGAATCAATTCTGGGCAGGCAAGTTGTTCGGTTCCAGCAAGCATGTGTGTGGCGACGTACCGTTGGCATTTCTCCATCCCCATCTGGTGTTCCGGCAGCGTGGCACGGCAGTCGGCCGGCCCTGAAGAAGCGGGTCCGATTCCCGTCGCCGTGACGGGACGGGCCCAGGAAGCGAAATGCCTAAACAACTGAAATGAACACCACACAACCACCCTTCGCCCCCGGGATGTTTTCCCGGGCTTGGGCCGTGGCCATGGCGGCGGCGACGGCCCTTCTGGGAGCTGCCTCCCTCCAGGCTCAGACAACACCAAACATCCAGCTCACCCCGGGAGTGGATTACACCGTGGGCAACTACGCCTACAGCCCCCCGCTGACGAAGTTCAGTGCGAAGCTTCCCGGGCTCTTCTCCCAGAATTCAAATGAGCTCGGGCAGTACATCCCGGTTGCCAAGCCCAACACTCCCTACGGCACGCCTTATCCCGGGTCGGACTACTACGAGATCGGCCTCGTGGAATATGTTGAGCAGCTCCACAAGGATCTTCCCGCCACGGGAACGAAGCTGCGAGGCTATGTGCAGGTCGTGCCGTCGAGCTATCAGGGGGCGGTCCCCCTCGACACCGCGCACGGGTTGAGCAAGAACATCACGGATTCCCAGGGCAACCTGCTCTACGGGGCGGACAAGCCCCATTATGCCGGCCCGATGATCATCTCGTTCAAGGGGGTGCCGGTCCGGGTGAAGTTCATGAACCTCCTGCCCACAGGGGCTGCGGGGCGGCACTTCATCCCTGTGGACACCTCGATTCCCGGCGCGGGCGACGGCCCAGTCCAGATGGGGGTGGATCCTGCCACGGGGCTCCCGGTCTACGAGCAATACACCCAGAACCGGGCGAACATCCACCTTCACGGCGGGTTCCCCCCGTGGAACAGCGATGGGACCCCCCACCAGTGGATCGCTCCCCTGGGGGAGCAGACCTCCTACAAGCGGGGTGCCGATGCCCTGAATGTGCCTGACATGCCGGACCCCGGCGAAGGGGCCATGACCTATTACTGGCCCAACCTTCAGAGCGGACGGCTCCTCTGGTATCACGACCATACCTACGGGCTGACGGGGCCGAATGTGTATGCGGGGGAAATCGCCCCCTACCTGCTGCTGGAACCGGAGGAGGAGACGGCCCTCGCGGCTGCCGGGGTTCCCGGCACGCTGGCGGCCGGCCCGGGCGCCACCAACGATTTTGATCATCTGATCACGATGGTGCTTCAGGACAAGACCTTCGTGCCCGACGCGGCGACCGTTCAGGCGCAGGACCCGAACTGGCTTACCGACATCACGGACGGGATGACGGGCGCGGCCCCCGCCATGGGGAGCCTTTGGTCCCCCCACGTCTACGTGCCGAACCAGTGGCCCGACAACCCGGACGGCAGCGGGGCCAACGGCCTCGGCCGATGGGACTACGGCCCCTGGTTCTGGCCCCCGTGGATCGTCAATGTCCCCTATCCTCCCAAGGTCTCCCACACCCCGGAGTCCTTCCAGGACACCCCCGTGGTCAACGGCCAGCCCTATCCCTATGTCGATGTGCAGCCCGCCAAGTATCGCATCAAGATCCTGAACGGCGCGGATGACCGGTACTGGAACCTCCAGATGTACGTCGCCAGCTCGATCATCTCGAACATCGTCGTGCTGAATGGGGGAAGTGGGTACGACCCGCTTGCGCCCCCGTATGTGCACATCACCGGCGGGGGTGGACGTGGGGCCACGGCCTCTGCGTTGGTCGACGCCACCGGGGTTGTGACCGGAATCAGCCTGGATATCACCGGCAGCGGATTCTCCAGCCCTCCCACGGTCACAATCGATCCGCCTGTCGCCCCCGGGGGCACGCAGGCGACCGCCGAGGCGCAGATCTACACGGACAAGACTGAGGTTGGCCTCGTGCAAGCCTCCGCCAGTGCGGGCATCAGCTTCCCGGCCGTCTGGCGCACCCAGACCCCGGGCTACACCCCTGACATCCTGGATGGACGCCCCGGGGGTATCCCGGACCCCGCGACCCGCGGGCCCGCGTTCGTGAAGATCGCCAACGAGTGCGGCATTCTGCCAAACCCGGTGGTGTTCCCGAACATCCCGGTCGGGTTCGAGCAGAACAAGAAAAACATCGTCGTCCTGAACGTCAAGGAGCACACCCTCTGGCTTGCGCCCGCGGAGCGCGCGGATGTGGTGGTGGATTTCTCCAAGTTCGCCGGCAAGACGATCCTCCTATACAACGACGCCCCGGCCGCCCTTCCGGCCGCCGATGCCCGTAACGACCTGTACGCCTGCGATGCGGACCAGACCGGTGCCGGCGGGCCTGCCTCCACCCTTCCGGGCATGGGGCCCAACACCCGCACGGTGATGCAATTCCGGGTGGCCGCGGCCCCCGTGCCCGCACCTCCCGGGGTGGATTCCAGCGCGCCGGCCGACTACTATGACCCGGCCCTCGTGGCTGCCCTGGCGGACTCCGCCACCGGCATGCCGGCCATCTTCGGCGCCACCCAGCCGACTCCGGTGGTTCCTGAGGCCGCTTACAACTCCGTGGGATACGCTGGCGGCTCGACGGCCAACACCTACGCGAAGATTCAGGACACCTCGATGACGTTCATTCCGTACGGGCAAAGCACCCCGGTCACCATGACGTTCAAGCCGAAGTGCATCCAGGAGCTGTTTGATGACACGGGGCGGCTCAACGCCACCCTCGGGACCGAGGTTCCGTTCGCCAACCAGGCCACCCAGACCACGGTTCCGCTGTACTACGTCGATCCCATCACCGAGGTGTTCAACGACGGTGAGACCCAGATCTGGAAGCTCACCCACAACGGAGTCGACAGCCACTGTGTGCACTTCCACCTGGTCAATGTGCAGGTCATCAATCGCGTCGGGTGGGACGGGCAGGTGGTGCCCCCCGAGGACGACGAGGTGGGTTGGAAGGAGACCGTCCGGATGCACCCGCTCCAGGACATCATCTTCGCCACCCGAGCTGTTTCGGTTCCGGTGCCGTTCGGCGTCATGGACAGCGTCCGGTACCTCAATCCCTCGCAGCCGCCCGGTTCCCCGATCGGGTTCTCCAACTGGGATCCCCTTACGGGCAACAACCTGGCGACGCCGACCACGAATGTGCTCAGCAACTTCAACTGGGCCTACATCTGGCACTGCCATCTCCTCGGGCACGAGGAGAATGACATGATGCGCCCGATGAGCCTTGTGGTCGACTCCCTGGTGCCGGCGGCTCCCAGCCTCGTCGTCAAGGCATCGCAAACCGGTCCGGCGACGGGCTCCGTGGCGCTCACTTGGACGGACGGGACGCCTTTCGACTATGCGACGGGGCTTCCGGCCACAACGCCCGGCAACCCGGCCAACGAGGTCGGCTTCCGGGTGGAGCGGGCTGTTCCCGCCGTGTCGGCGACCCGGTTCGTCGCCATTGGGAACATCCCGGCGAACGTCACCAACTTTGTTGACGTGACCGCAGGGTATCCGTCGACCAATGTCTATCGCGTGGTGGCGTTCAACGCCAAGGGGGAAGCCTCCTCGGTGAACACCACGGTGAAGCTGGTTCCTGACAATGGTCCGGGAGCCCCGACCGGCCTGGCCGCGTCGGTCACTTCTCTCAACCCGGCCACGGTGACCCTCAGCTGGGTCAACGCGGCCGGCCCGGTCGCCGCCACCAGCACGCGGGTGCAGCGGGCGCCCG
>DMJJ01000510.1:18301-23247 GCA_003452185.1 Verrucomicrobiales bacterium
CACGTCCTTCGTGACCATCGCCACGCTGGCCCCCGGGCTCGCGACCTACTCCGACACCACTGTCTCGTTCAACGCCGGCTACAGCTACCGGTTGGTCGCTGTGGGGACCTACGGAAGCAGCACTTCGGTTCCCGCCTCGGTGACGGTGCAGCCTGGAGCTCCAACCAGCCTGACTGCCGTCTCTCCGATGAGCACCCTGGCAAACCTGGCGGTCAACCTCTCCTGGACGGGTCATCCGGCGGGGCAGGATAACTTCCTGGTCTATCGGGCCACGGGGAGCGGAACCGCCACCCTGATCGCCACGCTCGGCCCGGCAGTGACCAGCTACTCGGATGTCACGGTGGCCGAAGGGGGCACTTACACCTACACCGTGATCGCGAGAAACGCGGCCGGGAACTCGCTGCCCTCCAACGCTGCGACGGTCACGGCCGCCAGCCGCCCGGCGGCTCCTGGCGGGCTCACCGCCCAGCCTGCCACCCGGACCAGGATCTCGCTGGCCTGGGTGAACAACGCGAACAACCAGGCGAGCTTCCGCATCGAGCGGGCCGTCGGTTCCGGGCCCTTCACCGCGCTGACCACGCTGGCCTCAACGGTGTCGGCCGGCACTCTCCTGGCCTACACGGACACGCCGGTGCTGAACAACGGCACCATCTACTCCTACCGCGTCTTTGCGGTGAACCTGATGGGCGACTCACCCGCATCCGGTGTGGCCCAGGCGGCCACGGCCACGACGGCGCCTCCCGCGCCGACCGTTGTGACGGCCTCCGGCAGGCAGGTCACCGCAACGGCCACGTCGGTCACCGTGACTTGGACGGAACCGGCGACGGGGCTGACGAACCTGCCCACAAGCTATGACATCCAGCGGCGCACTGGCTCTGCCGGAGCAGCCACCTGGACAACGCTCGCCACCGTGCCGTCCACCGGCGGGCTCACCTACACCGACACCACCGCCACGTTTGGATCCGCCTACGGATACCGGATCCGGGCGAGCAACGCGGCCGGCAATTCGGCCTACTTCCCCGGCACAACGGCCGGCCAGCAGGTGGTCTGGACGCCTGGGGCGCCGGCGAGCCTTTCGGCGACGGTGTCGAACGGCATCGTGACCCTCTCGTGGCCTGCAGTGACCTCCTCGCACACGGGATACCGTGTGGAGAGGTCCGCAGCAGGCGGGGCCTTCGCCGCGCTCGCGACCGTCACCTCGACGGTGACCACCGGGAACATCAGCGCCACGGACACGACCGCCGCCGCCGGCATCGGCTACACCTACCGGGTGTTTGCCGTCAACGCCGTCGGCGATTCGCTGGCCTCCCCCACCGCCACGGCCACTGTGCCCACCCTGCCGGGTGCACCGACCGGGCTCACCGCCACTCAGAGGACCAATCCCCTGGGAGTGGTTCTCACCTGGGTGAACAACGCCACGAACGCCACGGCGTTTGAGGTGCAGCGGGCCACTGGCGCCGCGGGCACGTTCACCACGCTGGCCACCGTTGCCGGGGCCAACATCACGACCTACACCGATGGCACCGCCGCGATCAACGTCGCTGGCGGCTACCGCTACCAGGTGCGGGCGATCAACGCCGGGGGGAGCTCCGCCTTCTCACCGGTCGTCTCGATCACGCCGGCCATCGCCCACGTGCAGTCCGTGGTCTCCACGGCGGTCGCCTCGGCCTCGGCCGTCACCACGCCGGCCCTGGGCGCAGCACAGGCGGCGGGGAATCTCAACATCGTGGTCGTAAGCTGGAAGGACACCACCCGCTCCGTCACGAACGTCGTGGACAGCCGGGGTGTGACCTACGCCCAGGCTGGCACGACGACCAGCGGCACCGGGTTGCGCCAGGCTGTCTACTACGCAGTCGCGCAGGCCGGGAGCAGCACGACCGTGACCGCCCGGTTCAACGGGGCCGCGACCTCACCCGAGGTTCGGTTCCTCGAGTACTCGGGCGTCAGCGCGCTCGACCAGTTCGCCGGGGCCAGCGGCACCAATGCCAACGCCAACTCGGGTAACACCGCCGCCACCACTGCGGCGAACGAGTTGGTGTTCGGGGCGTGCTTCAGCAGCAACGCCACCACCGTGGGAACGGGCTTCACGGCTCGCGTCACCACCTCCACAGGGCTGGCCGAGGAGAAGACGGTCACAGCCACCGGCGCCCAGTCGGCAACGGCCTCCGTTGCGGCCGGAACCGGACGTGCGTGGGTCATCCAGGCCGTCACGTTCAAGTAATCAGGCCGCGGGCCCTTCGGGGTCCGCTCAACGAGGGGAGGGAGGCCTTCCTCCCTCCCCTCCCTTTTCGGAGCCAGTTCTAAAGCCGACCAAGATCAAGACCAGGAGATGCGATGAAAATGAACCGCTTGTATGTCAGCCTTCTTGCCACTTTCCAGATGTGCGCCCTCGTCGCTGACGAGCCGCTGCCGCACCGCCCCTCCACCCCCAGGCTGAGCTACTCGCTCGGGGTGGATCTGGCCCGCAAGTTCCGCCATGAGGAGATGCCGATCGATGCCGATGAGTTCGCCCGCGGCTTCCGTGAGGGCCTCTCTGGCGACAAACTCTCCCTGCCCGAGATCGAGCTGCGGGACTGCCTCACCTCCATGCAAGTTGACCTGCGCCAGCGGCAGGCGCAGATCCGGAACCTCAAGCCGGCGGAAATCAACCAGCGTCGCGCCCAGAGGTTCCTTGCCACGAACAAGGATCGCCAGGGGGTCAGGAGCCTCCCGAGCGGGCTGCAGTATGAAATCCTGAAACCGGCCGCCGGAGGCGCGCCCGCCGTGGGGGAGAAGGTCGTCGAGTACCACCACCGGACCACCCTGCTCGATGGCACCGAGGTTGTCTCGTCCGACCCTGGCAAGCCCCCGGTCCCCCGCAAGGCATCGGAGGCCGAGCTTGCCGCCTGGCGCGAAGCCCTCCCGCTCATGAAATCGGGGGAACGCTGGCGGCTCTTCATCCCGCCGCCGCTGGCCTACGGGGTGGTCGGCGTCCCCGGCAGGGTTCCCGCCAACGAACTCGTGATCTCGGATCTCGAGGTGGTCGCCATCCGCTGACCCTTTTCTTCACTCGAAAGGGGTATCCCCATGCACGACGCCAACGAGAGCAAGCCCCCACGACGGCCGCGATCAGGTCCTGTCGGGTTCCTCTGCGCCCTCCTGGCAGCATCGACGGCGGTGGCCGCACCGGTCACCTTCGATTTCGACTCGGGGCTCCCCCTCCTGCAGGTGTATGCCACGCTGCCGGTGGACCAGACCTCGGGGGGCGTGACCGCTCACTTCCAACCGGGCGAGGCTTCGGTGTTTTCCGTGCAGGACACGGCCTCGCTTTTTTCGGGCCTGGTGCTTTCCCCATTCAGCGGAAAGTTCCTGGTTCCGGGGGATGCCAACACCAACGGGGTCGGAGGGCTGTTGGAGATCCGGTTCAGCCAGCTCGTCTCGTCGATCGAGTTTCCCTTTGCGACGATACAGGTTCCCCCGATCGAGACCGAGACCCCGATCACGCTCGATGCCTACTCCGGGAGCCTCTCGCTTCCTCCCGTGGGCGTGACCAATGTGGCTGGCATCTACGGCGGGCTGGGCGGCCATGACACCTGGCCCACGGGGTTGTTGCGATTCCGATCCCCCACGCCGTTCAACCGGGTTCGCATCTACATCCCCACCCTGCAGGCTCCTCCCCCGGGAGGCCAGGCGACCGATTTTCTGATCGACTCCGTGACGGTCGACCCCGCGGGTGGGGCGACCTGCAGCATCGCCGGCGCACCCTCCCCGGCTGGAGGAGGGGAGATCATTGGCGAGGGTGGGTATTCGGTAGGCGTTGATGCCACCCTGCTCGCGCAGCCCCACTTGGGGTATGTCTTCAAGGGGTGGTATGAGAATGGGAATCTTATCGCGACGAACAACCCGTACAGCTTCGTCGCCCGGGAGGACCGGGTGTTGACCGCGTTGTTGGCTCCCGTCTCCTACCTCCTGAAGGTGGGGAGTTCCCCTGCCGCCGGGGGGAGCGTCACTCCGTCGGGCGTGATGAGTGTTCCTGCAGGTTCGCGTGTGAAATTGAACGCCTCGCCCGCCCCGGGGTTCCTCCTGGTGGGATGGCGGCAGGGAGCAGGCCTCCTTTCCGCCACCAACCGGGTTGGGTCTGCCCCGACGCTGCAGTTCACCCCGGATGCCAACCTGACCGTGATCGCCGAGTTTGCGCGCGGGGCATCCCTCACCCTCTCGGCCAACCCTCCCGAGGGGGGAGAGTTGGACGGGGGCGGGTTGTATCTCCCGGGTGCGCCTGTGACGGTTTCAGCCCGGCCCAGTCCCGGGTTTCGCTTCGCCGGTTGGAGCGACGCCACCGGCACGTTGACCGCCGCCTCCGACACCTTCACATGGTCCCTCTCCGGAGCCGCCTCACTCGTGGGCCGTTTCGCGCCCATGCTCACCCTCTCCCAGGAGGCCTCGCAGGGACTCTCGGTGACATGGCCCCGGGCGACCCCGGACTATGTGCTGCTCGAGGCGGCCACTCCGGACGCCCCTCAGTGGGTCCCTGTGCAGGCATCTCCCTCTCTGGTCGGGGGAGCTCGTCAGGTCATTGTGTTCCCAGACGGAGGAGCGCGCTATTTCCGATTGGGGAACGGAACCCCATGACCCGGACCTCGCAGCCGGCCCCGCAACCCCTACCCCCGAATCCACCGCTCATGCCAACACCCTCTCCCGACACAGCCGCCAACCCGTGGTCCTCCAGGCTTTGGGTGCTGATCGGTGCTGCTCTCCTGTTGGCGCCCCTCCTGGCGGTGGTCTGCCCTCTGCACCCGACCCGCGGTGGAACCCTTGAGGCGGTTTCCTCCCCCACCGCAGACTCCGGGATCGCTGAGACCCCCGCCTCCCCTGCGGAGGAGACGGCCGTTCCGGCTGCCCCGGCTGCGCCCGCGCCGGCCCCCGCTGCCGGGATCTCGGAGTCATTGAGTCCCTTGGAGGCGCTG
>DMJJ01000463.1 GCA_003452185.1 Verrucomicrobiales bacterium
CACCGCGACAGAGATGGAGAAGACCCCCCCCCGCCCCTGGCTCCACTCCCAGCACGGTTGCCGTCGCCCCCGCGTCGACGCGCTCATCACACCATTCCCAGACGTTTCCATGGGTGTCATACAGACCCCAACGGTTCGGCTTCTTATGCCCGACCCCCTGGAGGTGGCCTCGGCTGTTTCCCTCATGCCAGGCATACTCGCCGATCAACGCGGCATCCAGGTCGTCACCGAATCCAAATCGCGTCGTCGTCCCGGCACGGCATGCATACTCCCACTGCACGGAGGTCGGAAGGTGGTAGGCATGGCCAGGCGGGAGCCTCCCGGCGGTTCGTTCCACTTCGGTCAGCCGGCGACAAAACTCCGTCGCCTCTTCCCATGTGACCCCATCGACCGGGAGAGGGTCCGCCTCCGCGTCAGCGCGCGCGGGCCCAGGCATCAGCGGCCTCCATTCCGCCCGGGTCACCTCGTGCTCCGCCATCCAGAATCCGTTGCTCACCGTGACAGTCGTGGAGACCGGCTCTTGCACGAACCGATCGGCCTCATTGGTGGGGCTCCCATGGAGGAAGGACCCGGCTGGAATCCAGACCATGCGCATCCGGATGGCGTTGGTGAACGTGAGACCCAGCCGCGGCGGGGCGGCAGTGACCGACTCCGCGGCCGCAGCGAGCCACATGAGGGAGACCAGCAACGATAGCCCCCTCCAGAGACGCGAGGCGGGAGCAAAGGGTTCGATCGATCGATTCATGGGGTTGATGAGGCTTCGGGAGGGAGTCATCGAGGCTTCACGGGGGCTCCGTAGGCAAAGCCCGTGGTCGGAAAAAAGTTGTAGCGCTCGACCCGGGACATCACGGGCGGCCCGTCCCAGCTCAAGGCCGTCCTTCCCTGGCGAGTCAGGAGAAAGGATTGGGCGCCGGGCCAGAAGCGGGTCCGCCAATGGGTGACCCCCGCCGGGACCGCGTTCGTGGTGGCGATTCCCCCGCTGGTGATCCGGAGCTCTGCCGGCTCGGTGGCGACAATCGTTGTGTAGATCAGGTCCTGGACATCCCCAATCCGGCGGTCGACCGGCATATCGGTGCCGGGGACCGGGGCGATCCCCATCGGATGCGTGCGATAGGAGCAGAAGAGGGCATCCCGGTCGATCGCCGGTTCAACCCCGGACTTGTACCATTGGATGTAGCGGCGGCTGAACTCCAGATACCCGGCGTGAGGGTGGCGACGGGGAGGCTGGAGCCCGGCGTTCCATCGGGCCGGATCGTCGACCGGGGCAACATACGTGCCCTCGTTCCAGTCGTTCCAGGTCACGATCTCCACCCAGTCGGGACGCGACGCAAGGATCGACCCCCACTGCAATGCGAGGCCCTCGGGCCCCTGGAACTCGTAGTAGCGCCGTCCCGCGACGGCCTGGTTCAAGCCCCAGTAATGAGGGGCGACACTCGCCATGAAGAGCCTGCCCCGTTCTCGGGCCGCGCGGGCATAGTCGGCGTTGCTCGCGGCCAGCCGCGACGGGAGCCCCGCGGCGCCGAAATAGAAAAGCCCGTCCACCAGTCCCCCATAGCGATCGAACAGCCGGTTCGCATCCGCATAGGTCGGCAACTCCGTCACCGGGTCAGGCCAGAAGTAGGGGAGGAAACAGACCTTGATCCCACGACTCGAGAGCGCAGGAAAGACCTCCCCTCCCCAGTCGACACCCGGGAGCCCTCTGGAGGGGATGTCGTTGCCTCCAAACGTGGAGAGCACCAGACGATCCTGATGACGGAAGGAGGCTGGGTGGAACGCGTAGGTCGAGACCATATCGACCACGTCCGTGGCGTTCGTCAGGTCGATCGAGAAGAAGAGCGTGAATCGGTTGCCCAGCCCCGCAGCGGCCTGATAGAGGAGGGCCACCCGCCGCTTGTAGTAGGTATCCGCCCCGCTCCAGGCCCCGACGTTCAAGGCAAATCCGTCAATCCCGGCCGCCTGAGCCTCCTGCATCTCGCGACGGTACGCCTCAACGCTCTCCCCATAGGTCGCAAAGCAGACCATGTAGTGCGCGAACACCTGCCGAGGGCTGGCAGCCTCCCCATCGACCGCGGAAAGCAGGAGGCAGGCAGCCGCCGCCATCAGGCCCGGGAGCCTGAGCCTAGGCGCGTGGGACCGTCGGTTCATCGTGACGGGGTGGGGGCACGGCGGCACGGCGCCAGCGGCCCTTGCCGTTTCGGCGACCCACCAGGTAAGCCTTGGCCATGGCATGCATCGCACCCAGGTCATCGGGGCGGGCCTGATTGTACACGAGATTCACCTGGCGGGCCCGACGCTGGTAGAGCATCGCCAGCGCCTGGCGAAGCAGCCGCGCGCGGGTGCGGAACGGGCGAACCACCACCGTCACGAGGTCCACCTCGGGAACGAGGAAGGAGGCGTCATCCGAGAGCAGAATCGGCGGGCCATCGATGATCACGAAGTCGTTCTGGGCCCGCAGGTGCACGAGCAACTCCTTCATTCGAGCCCCGGGCAGCGAACCCTCCTCGCCGGGCTTCAGCTGGCCGACCGCGACGAACTGGAGACCGGCGAGATCGGTTGTCTGCTGAATCCGCCGCGCGTCGGCCTCCCCTCTGAGAAACTCAAGGATCCCGGGGTGCCCTGGAGAGCCGAAGAGCGCCTGAGGCCGCTGCAGCTTGAGGTTGGCGTCGAGCAACGCCACCCGCAGGCCGCTCAGCGCCAGGGTGCGCGCGAGGTTGGCGGCCACAGTCCCCTTCCCCTCCCCGCGGGAGGCGCTCGTGAAGAGGATCGTCTGGGCCCCGGAGGCCAGCCCCGGGGAGAGCAGCAGGGCCGAACGGAGGTGGCGGAACGACTCCGCGTAGGTGAACCGGGTGTCCCCCGGCTGAAGCAGGGCCTCCCGGGGTCTGGCGGATGGAATGCGGATCCTGGGCACCAGGCCGATGATCTCCTCCCCAAACTGATCCTGCACATCCCGCACCGAGGAAAAGCGGTCATCCGCCACGTGCCAGATGAAGACGACCCCGAGGCCCAGGGCAAAGCCGGCGATGAGAGCCAGGGCAACCCGGATCGGGAGGTAGCGCTTCGAAGGCTGTCCCCCTGTCGGGGCCTGCAGAACCGAGAGCCTTTCCTGCTGAACGTTCCGCCCAAGGTCGACATTCTGAAACATGCCCAGCATCCGGTCGCGGTACGCCTGCTCCCGCTCGATATTGTTCTTCAGTCGCTGCCCCTGGGAAAGCCGGTCGTTGATCTCAAGCACCCGCTCCTGCCAGACCGGAAGGGCCCGCTGGGTGGCGGCGATCCGCCGGTCGAGCTCAGCAAGCTCGGTCTCCCGTTGGTGCTGGTGCTCCTGCTCGAGGATCGCCACCACACGGGTCAGGCGAAGGACCTCCTCCGACAGGCTCCGGGCCGCCAGGGGTCCCCGTTCCTCGCTCATCCGGTCACGCTCGGCAGTCCTCAGCGCCAACTCCACACGGGAGGCTTTTAACATCGAATCCGCACCCGCCCGGGCGACATCCGCAGCGACGCGGGAGGCGGGCAGCTTCGCCCCGGGCACCATCGCCCCCTCGCCAGCACCCTTCGGGGCTCCGTCTCCCCCCTGCGAGAGCAGCTCCCGCTCCAGGCGCATCTTGGCGAGCTGCAGGTTCAGGTCAGCTAGGTAAAGGCCGGCCGCCTTCCCCTCCTCCTCCAGGACCGCGAGGCTGTTGGTCCGCTGATACTCCAGCCACTTCTCCTGCTCCCCCTTGAGGGCGGTGTCCCGCTTGGTCACCTGTTCGCTCAAGTTAAGCACGATGTCGTCCGAGGTCGTGGCGCGGGTCTCGCGCTTGAAGGCAAGATAGTCCTCGATCAACGCTTGAAGGAAATTCCTCGCCTGCACGGGATCGGGGCCGACCGCCATCAGCTGCAGGATCGATGTGTTGAGAGGGCGGGCCACCTGGAGCTTGAGAAGATCCTCCTCAATGGCGAGGGGGGTGAGGCCAACTTTCGTCAGGGCGGCGTTCTTGAGCCGGGGACTCTTGAGAAGCTCGATCTGGGTACCGAAGTAATTGAGCGGATCCTCGGTAAAAACCGCCCCCATGTTGACGTTCACTTGCACATCCCCGACGAGGAGCTGGGCGTACGACTCGTAGGTCTCGACGTGCAGGGCCTCGTATCCGAGGGTGAGTCCGAGGAGCAGGGCGATGCTGAGCAGCATCACCCACCAGCGATCCCGCAGGTAGAGGAAGAAGCGGCGTCGCGGGGCCATGACCGTCAGGCGATAGGTGGGATCCTGACCCTGCCTCGAGCCCTCTGGCAAAACTATGGTTTGTTCAGTCACAACGCTTCCCCGGTTAACCCGCCCACTCTGCCTCCAAAGTGTGGCAAACGGATGACGAAGGGGTGGCGTATCGGCAAATTCCATCCACCCCTTCCCCCCGCTTCAACAGGAGACGGCCGAGGCCGCTCTCTACCGATGCCATGGCCCTGGACGGAGGCCGCGAAAGAGAAGGGCCGCGGAGCGTTGCCACTCCGCGGCCCAAACACTGTTTCTACTGACCTGACAGAGCCCTTGCGGCCGCTTACTGGACGGGGCCGGAGGTCGTGCCGGTGGCCTCAGCGGTCCGCTGGATCAGGCTGGTGCTGAAGGCGCTGAGCGGAAGCCCGGCGGGGATCGTGTCGGCGCCGAGCACGGTCACGAGCTGGGTATCGATGGCAGCGATGAACGCCGGGGCGAACGTGTCCGCGTCGACGTCATTCGCCGGAGCGGCCTTGCGATACATGTGCTCGTAGCCCCAGAGGGTGTAGGCACCGTTGATGACGTTGTTGGCGGTGTACGGGACACCGTTGTAGGTGAGGTACCAGGTGGCGGCGTCGCCAGGGGCGGCCGAGGTGCCGGCAACCCCGTCGATGCCCTTCAGGGACCGGGCATCACCGGCCGAGAGATAGCCGACGAAGGCGTCGGTGCACGCGCTGTTATTCATGTCGGCACGGACGTTGCCGCCCGAGCTCCATCCGTCGTTGAACGGAAGGGCCACGGTGAAGGGAGCAACGGTGTTGTCGGCTCCACGAGTGGTGGTCGGGTACACCCCGGTGATGACGCCGTTACCCCAATGCTGGGCCTTGTTGAAGACACCAAACCCGGTCTCCGCGAAGGTCACCGTACGGGTTCCGGAGAGATCGTTGCGGCCGGAGAGGGCCACGACCGAGTTGAAGTCCCCGTTTCCGATGAAGAACGACGGCTCGCGGCGGGCGGTGGCGAGCAGGCGGAACGCCTGGTCGGTCATGTTCCGAATCCCGGCGTTGTACGCGGCCTGGTTCATGACGAAGACGAACGGCTGCACGGCCACGGTATTCCCGTTCAGCGCGGGATACCCAAAGGCGGTGCCGTAGGCGGTCGTATTCTGGAACGAGTCGGAGAAGGACATCGTCGCAACATGGGTGAAGGTGCCGGCCACGCCCAAGTTGTCGGTCTGCGTCAGCTTGCTGTAGGTGTTCAGGTTCCCAAGGAGGAGATCCCGCTGACCTTCGATCGAACCGGAGTAGGCGGCGTAAACACGGATCACATAAGGACCGCCGGTACCGTTCCATTCGCCGTAGAAGGAGTAGGCGGCGGAGGAACCGGTGCCCACCACTTCCTTGGTGATGCCGTTCGCAGCATCCGAGATGATGTTGTTGTTCAGGGTATCGAACTCGACACCGCGAAAGGCGGTTGCACCGGTGAGATAGATGGTGCGGGGAGTCCCGAGGGTGGCGGCATCAGCCCCGGCAGCGATGCCGAGACCGACCAGAGCGGCGATAACAGACTTGTTCATGATGTTCGGTAGTTACGGTTGTGTTTCAGTGAGTGTGGGAGTGAGAGTAG
>DMJJ01000461.1 GCA_003452185.1 Verrucomicrobiales bacterium
TACGCCGACACCCACCTCAGCCCCCCTGCAAGGAGCTTCGAGTTACTGGAGCCCGGCGGGACACTTCTGTTTGATGAGACAATCTGGCCGCCGGACTTGGAGTACTACTTCCGACAACGGGTGCGGGTCGCCGGCACCGGGGAACCCACACACCAGGTTCGCCACGAGGGAGTGTCGATTCGGTGGGAACGGGGGGGAACCTCCCCCCAGGTCCGTTCCGCCTGGTTCGAATCCTCCCTGGATGGCCTCCATTGGTCCTTCCTTGGGATCGGCACGGCCGTCACAGGCGGATGGGAACTCGCCCCCATCCTCCTCCCTCCGCATGCCCACTTTCGGGCCCGCGGGTACGCGATCGCAGGCGGAGGCGGATCAGACTGGTTTGTTGAGGATTTTGGCGGTCCCCCCGTGGTTGGCGGATTGCCCCAGCTCACCTCCCGGAACGCAGGCGACTCGGTCTCCTTTTCCGCCCGGGTGCTTGGCACCGGTCCGTTCGAGTACCAATGGCGAAAAGATGGAGGCCTGCTGCGAGACGACGCCCACACATTGGGCGCCACCCGCGAGACCCTCACCTTGATCGGCCTGGGAGGAGCGGACTCCGGCAGCTACACCCTGGAGGTGAGCAATGCTGAAGGGCGCATGGAAAGCCTTCCAGCCACCCTCACTGTGGCCGATCCCGTCATCCTCCAAGGGCCCTCCGACCAGTTCGCAAACGTAGGGGGAACTTTCACCCTGAGCGTGGTGGCGGCGGGAACCGATCTCCGGTACGAATGGCTCAAGAACAACGTCCGACTCGTGCCCCCTGCCCACGGGCCCACCCTGGTCGTGGGCCCACTTCGGCCGACGGACGCTGGGGATTACACCGTGACCGTCACCAGCCCGTTCAGCAGCGTGACCCCCCCGCCGGCACACGTGGGAGTAAACCTGGCGATGCCCGACCCGGATTTCTCCCCCAACACGCGCTCCCGCGTTGACGCCCTCGCCATCGGTCCCGGGGGGACGTTGTTCGTCGGCAGCTCCGCAACTCCAGACGGGCCACTGGAACCCAACATTCGGCGCCTGCTCCCCGGGGGAGCGCCTGACGAACGGTTCCATCCCGCCTACGGCTGCCCACCGTCCGCACTCGCCCTCCAGGAGGATGGCCAACTCCTCATCGGCGGGGTCTTCATCCGGGTCAATGGATTCACCCGGGAGAACCTGGCGCGTCTCGACACAACGGGCGCTTTCGACGCAACGTTTACCCCCTCATCGGGAGGGAGGATTTCCACGCTTCTGGTGGAGGCGGATGGGACTCTGCTCCTGGCGGGGGACCTCGAATCGCTGCCGCAAGTCCCCCGCTCCGGAGTCGCCCGGCTGAGCCCCACGGGGACCCTCCTCCCCAAGCCGCTCCCGATTCCAGTCGGTGTTACCGAGGCATTGGTGAGGGCCCCGGATGGATCCCTGATCGCGGCGGGGTACATCCCACCGTTCCCCTCAGCGAACTACCTGCTGAGCCTCATCCAGCCGGGGAACCTGGCCACACCCCTGGCAACGCTCCTGACGGGAACCGAGGGACCGCTGGGGGGCCTGCTGGTCCAACCCGACGGGAACATCCTCGTCTCGGGGGCCTTTCCCCCACCGGGGGCGGGTCCGGACTCCCAAATCCCCCTCCTGCTTCGCCTCTCCCCTGGGGGCATCGTGGATCGGGGCTTCGGAGGTCCCGCGGCCCTCGCCTCCGATGTTCCCCTGGCGGCAGATTTCTCGAAGTGGCAGAAGGTTCCGATGGCACTGCAGTGCGATGGAAGCCTCATCATCGCCACGCCCCAGTACGCCTCGGGCGACTCACGGGGCACGCTTCTCGAGCGACGCAGACCTGACGGAAGCCGCGATGACACTTTCGCCGCCCGGATTGCGGGACGGGTGAACGTCCTGGTCATTGAGGAGGACGGCTCGGTTCTCCTGGGAGGGGATTTCGAGGCGGCGGCCGACGAACCCCACCGGAACCTTGCCCGCATTCGCAACCCCTCACCCGCCACCCGATCGCTGGTCCGCACGGCCACCGGCCTCCGTTGGGATCGGGGGGGTGCAAGCCCCGAAGTCTGGCGCACCACCTTCGCGCAAACGCTCAACGGCATCGACTGGCTCCCGCTGGGACAGGGGAGGCGCACCCCGGAAGGCTGGGTCGTTGAGGCCGGCGCGCTCCCTCCTGAGGCGACAATTCGGGCACGGGGTTATCTCTCCGGAGGCAGCCCGGGCAGCGCCGGCGGCTTCGTCGAGTCGTACGACGGTCCCCCGCTTTTTCTCCTCAACCCGGTGGACCGGATGGCGATCGAAGGATCCCCCGTCAGCCTCGAAGCGCGGGCCGAGGGAACCCCGCCTCTCTCGTTCCATTGGCTCCGCGGTGGCGTCCCGCTGGAGGACGGACCTGGAACCTCCGGAAGCCACAGCCCCACGCTGACCCTTGCCCACCTCTCTCGGCTGGAGGCCGGCGAGTATTCCCTCCGGGTGGATGGCCCGGCCGGGTCCCGCACCAGCACCGTCGCCCACCTGACCGTGCTGGAGCCCCCGGTTGGCGACCTGGTCGTCACGACCACGGCCGACGCCGGCCCCGGCTCCCTCCGTGAGTCCATGCTTCTGGCGAACCTGCATCCTGGACCGGACCGAATCACGTTCGCCATACCGGGTGAAGGTCCCTGGGTCCTGCGTCCCCGAACGCCCCTGCCAGCGATCACGGATCGCCTGGCCATCGATGCCACCACGCAACCAGGATTCGCCGGAATCCCGGTGATCGGCATCGATGGGGGGGGCGTGAACCTCGACGGTGCCAACGCGCTCGAGTTGGTCGCCTCGGGATCTGAGGTGCGCGGGCTTTCGATCTACGCGTTTCAGGGCAACGCGATCGTCGTCGCAGCCCCGGAGTGTGTCATCCAGGGATGCCGCCTGGGGCTCGACCTCTCGGGCGTGGGGGGAGCGCCCCCCCAACTAACCGGGGTGCTGTTGCTCTCCTCAGGAAACCGTGTGGGCGGCGCTGAACCAGGGGCTGGCAACACCATCTCGTGGAGTTCCTCGAGCGCGATACGGATCGCAGGCCCGGACGCGACCCGGAACAGGATCCTCGGCAACACCGTCGGTCCCACCCCGTCGGGGTCCACCTTCATTGGCAACACCGTGGGGATCGACATCGATGGGGGCGTGGGCAACCAGATCGGAGGGGATTCCCCCACCGAACGGAACATCATCTCCCGGAGCGGGCTCTTCGGGGTGTGGATTCGGCACGGGGCCTCCTCCAACGTGATCTCGGGAAACTACATCGGAGTGCGGTCGGACGGCATCACCCCCGACGCAAACGGGGTGGCCGGCGTGTTCGTCCTCGACGGAACGGCCAACCGGATAGCGAACGGGAACGTCATCTCGGGGAATGGTCAGGCCGGAGTCCTTGTGGGAACCTACTCCTCCCTCTACACCGGAACCCCCTCGGGGACTGAGGTGCTGGGGAACTACCTGGGACCGGCATCCAACGGGTCGCGGGTGAACAGTGACCAATTCGACGGCATCGTCATAGGCCCCGGTGCCACCAACACGGTCATCACCGCCGGCAATGTGATCTCGGGTAACCTGCTCTCCGGCATACGGGTGATGGGAAACACACGCGACACCCGGATCACCCGGAACGTCATCGGCCTCGACCCGACGGGCCAACACCCGCTTCCAAACCTTGCCGGAGGAATCCTGTTCGGGGGTGGGCCGGCCCCCGAGTCGGTGCGGATCGGCGAGACCCAGGCCCCCAACATCATCAGCGGCAACGTCGGGGTGGGTATCGGGCTCTACACCTATGGGAGCAACTCGGTGATCGAGGGGAACATCATTGGATCGGACGCCACCCTGCAACTCCCGCTCGGGAACGAGGGACCCGGGATCGTGATCTCCAACGAGGGTTCCCCCGGCGGCTCCACACCTCCGCTCCGGGTCATCGAGAACGAGATCGCCCACAACCACGGAGCGGGCGTGCTGCTCTACGACGCCGCGGCGCGTCCCGACCTTCACGTGACCGGGGTCTCCATCTGGAGGGACGCGATCTACGGCAACACCGGACCGGCCATCCAGCTCTCGAGGTCCACGCCGTTGCCAAATGACCCTCTCGACTGGGACGTGGGCCCCAACGGTCTGCAAAATCATCCCGTCCTCGCCTCGGCGATTTTCGATACCGCTGGAATCCTTCAGGTTGAGGGACTCCTCTCATCGCAGCCAGGCAAGTCCTATCTCATTCATTTATATCTCACCGACCGACCCGACGCCTGGGGCCGTGGACAACCCAGGGTCTGGATCGGGACGGCCACCGCCTTCACCTCCGCGACAGGGGATGGGTCCTTCTCCGTCGAACTACGGATTCACGCCCCCATCGACCTCTGGCGCTTTCCGCTCCTGTGCGCGACCGCTACCGATTCAGATGGCAGCACCTCGGAGCTCTCCCCCTGCATCTCGATACTCCCCAGAGCCTCGGCCCCGATCCTGGTTGGATTCTCAGGCGACCTGACCCTTCATGCCGGGGAGACGGGATCCCTCGAGGTCTTTGCCCTTGGGGTGGCCCCCATTGCCTATCAGTGGGAGGTGAACGGGCTTCCGATCGAGGGAGCCGACGGGTCTTCCCTGCGGCTTTCAGGGGTGACGCTTGCCGACGCCGGGACCTACACCGTGGAGGTGAGCACGGCAGGAGGGCCCCTCCGGGTTCCACCGTTCCGCGTCACGGTTCTGGTCCCCGGCGACAGCGATGGGGATGGGATGGATGACGATTGGGAGCGGGCGCATGGCCTGGATCCGGGAAACCGGGCCGACGGGAGCGAGGACTCTGACCACGACGGCCTGACGAATCTTGAGGAGTATCGTGCCGGGACGGATCCGCACGACCCCGCCAGCCGGCTTTGGGTTGAGGTGACCCGCGGAGACCACCCTGCAGATCCGCTGAGGCTTCGGTTTGAAGCGCAACCAGGTCGGGCGTACAGCGTGGAGAGTCGATCCGGGGACCCCGGGATCGGTTCGTCCCCCTGGGTGGAAGTTGCACGCATCCCTGCCGTTGAGTCGCGTCAGATCATCAACCTGATTCTCTCTCGATCCACGGATCGAGCGCTTCACCTTTACCGTGTCACCACCCGAGGAAAACCGTGACCCCGGGACCGGAGTGTTTCACCACGGATTTCACGGATCTTCGCGGATCGGAATTACGGTCCCGCCCAATCCCCTCCCATCCGCGCCCATCCAGGTTCCATCCGCGGTGAAAACCCTTCCTCGGTCCAGCTCAGGACTGGAGGGACCAACCACGGACCGGGGTGTTTGACCACGGATTTCGCGGATCTTCGCGGATAGGGGTTCCCGTCCGGCCCACTCCCCTTCCATCCGCGCAAATCCAGGTCCCATCCGCGGTTAAAACCCTGCCTCGGTTCAGCCCGGAACTGGAGGGAGCCAACCACGGACCGGGGTGTTTAACCACGGATTTCGCGGATC
>DMJJ01000377.1:0-273 GCA_003452185.1 Verrucomicrobiales bacterium
CCCCTCGTAGACCAGCGGGAGGGTGGTCGCCCGGCGGCCGCCAAAAATAATAGCGCTGATCGGGACGCCGTTCGGATCATCCACCTCGGGGGCCAGCATCGGGTTGTTCCGCATCGGTGCGGTGAACCGGCTGTTCGGGTGCGCCGCGCGCTCCTTCGACTCCGGGGTCCAGCGCTCCCCCTTCCAGTCGATGCACTCGGAGGGGACTGCCCCATCCTTTCCCTCCCACCAAACATCCCCATCCGGGAGCAGGGCGACGTTCGTGAAGATGGT
>DMJJ01000377.1:439-6697 GCA_003452185.1 Verrucomicrobiales bacterium
CCAGTCCTTGCCTTGCCAGTCGATCAGGTGCTGCGGGGCCGGCTTGCTCAGGCCTTCCCACCAGACGTCGCCGTCATCGGTGAGGGCGACGTTCGTGAAGATGGTGTCACGGGAAATCGTCGCCATCGCGTTCGCGTTCGATTTGACGTTGGTCCCCGGAGCCACCCCGAAATACCCGTTCTCGGGGTTGATGGCGTAGAGGCGTCCGTCGGCGCCGGGCTTCATCCAGGCGATGTCATCCCCCACGGTCCAGATCCTCCACCCGTTGAATCGGGCGGGCGGGATCATCATCGCAAAGTTGGTCTTCCCGCAGGCGCTCGGAAACGCCGCCGCCACGAAAGTCTTCTCCCCCGAGGGGGATTCCACCCCAAGGATCAGCATGTGCTCGGCAAGCCAGCCCTCCTTTCTCCCGAGCCAGGAGCCGATCCGTAGAGCCAGGCACTTCTTCCCGAGCAGGACGTTGCCCCCGTAGCCGGAGCCGACCGAGATGATCGTGTTGTCCTCGGGGAAGTGGCAGATGAACCGGCGGTCCGGGTGGACGTCCAGCAGGCAGTGAAGCCCGCGGTTGAAGTCGCCGGAATCCCCAAGGTGCCGGAGCGCGATCTCCCCCATGCGGGCCATGATCCGCATGTTCAACACCACGTACAGGGAGTCCGTGAGCTCGACCCCCACCTTTGAAAGGGGGGAGCCCGGGGGGCCCATGAGGTAGGGGATGACGTACAGGGTGCGCCCCCGCATCGCCCCGCGCGCCAGGGCATGCAGCTTGGCGTAGGCCTCTGCCGGCGGCATCCAGTTGTTCGTCGGCCCGGCATCCTCCTCCGACTCGCAGCAGATATAGGTGCACTGCTCCACGCGGGCGACGTCGTTCGGGTTCGACCGGTGGTAGTAACAGCCCGGGAGCTTCACCGGGTTGAGCGGCGTGAGGATCCCCTGCCGCACGGCCTCCGCCGTGAGGGTGGCCTTCTCCGCCTCGCTGCCGTCACACCAGTAAACGGAGTCTGGAGCGCACAGCTCGGTCATCTGCCGCACCCAGTGCAACAGGGGGGCGTTCTGGGTCGGGCACGATCCGGGGTTGTTCATGTCGGGTTTAAAAACGGGCCTCCGAGCGGAGCCGATGAAGCAAAACGAATCAGCCGGCCTTCTCACCCTTGACCCGGGAGCGGGCCAGCACCGCGGCCCCCGTGATCCCGGCCTCGTCGGCCAGACGACTTGCACGGATGTCGACCCCTTTCAGTGCCCCGGGCATCGCCCGCTCGCGCGCCGTCTTGATCACCACATCGAGCATCGACTCGCTGAGGGCCTCCATGACGCCCCCGCCCAGCACCACCATCTCGGGACCCAGGATGTTCACGAGGTTGGCGACGGCCGCCCCGGTGTACCGGGCCGCCTCCTCGACCACCTTCGCGATGAACTTGTCCCCCCGGCGGATCGCCTTGCGGAGGTCGCCGCTCCGGAGATCCTCCAGATCCTTGCCGAGCATCTCCGTCAGGAGTGTCGACTGCCCCTCCTTGACCGCGGTGCGGATCCGGTTGAAGAGCGCGGTCCGGCTGGCGAACGCCTCGAAACAGCCCCGGTTGCCGCAACCGCACTTGGGCCCGTTGAAATCGAGCACCATGTGGCCGATCTCGCCGGCACACCCCGTGAACCCGTGATACATCTTCCCGTCGATAATCAGGCCCCCGCCAATCCCCGTTCCAATGAAGATGCCGAGGACATTCTTCGGCCCGCTTTGCAACTCGACCTCATACACCCCCTGCATCGAGACCGTGCAATCGTTCTCCAGGTGCACCGGCACCTTCAGGTCCTTGGTCAGCTCGCGGGCCACGCCGACATCCCTCCACCCCAGGTTCGGGGCGAAGAGAACCGTCCCTGTCTCGGTGTCCACCGAGCCGGGCGCGCCAATGCCGATCCCCTTGACCTGCGAGAGTTCGAGATCGCACTCATCGACGGCGTCTCGCACACAGCGGGCGATCCGCTCAATCACCCCGTCCACGCCGCGCTGCGGCTTGGTGCTGATCTTGTAGCTCCCGAGCAGGTTGAGCTGCCGGTCAAACACCCCAGCCAGGATCTTGGTCCCGCCGAGGTCCACCCCGATGAAGAGATCGGATTTTGCTACGGGTTCAGGCATATGGGTGGGGGCTTCTGGAGCGTGTTTCTGGAGCGTGTTCTACTCCCCGGCGAGCACCGCGGCCGTGCGGCGCTGGAGTTCCTTGCAAACCTCCTCGGGACTCCGGTTTCCATCGACGATGTTGAATCCGTAAGTCTTGTGGAGCTTCTGGAACTGCCGCTCCACCATCGCCTGGTACTTGAGGAAGCTGTCGAACATCTCGCGCGAGAGCCCCAGGTCCATCCCGCTTTCCCAGTAATCGAGGGCGTAGTCCTTCGCAAAGTTCCGCTGGAGCCGTTCCTCGGGGGAGACATCGAGGTAAAAGACCGCGTCGGGCACGAGGGCGATGCCGTACAGGTTTTGCAGCCACTCAAGGTCGCTTCCGCGCGCGAGGTCGCGGGCGATCAGGGTGTAGATATACCGGTCGGCGAGCACCATGCGACCCGCACGCAGCCCCGGGAAAATCACGTTTTCAAGCTGGTCCGCAAAGTCCGTGGCGTAGAAGAGGCTCATGGTGGTGTGGCTCAGAATGTTTCCATTCTGTGCCATGTTGAGCTCCTCGCTCACGAGGGTCGACCGCTTGAGCCCGGTCTGCGTCGTCGCGTGCCCGCTGCTCTCAAGCCACTCCATCAGCATCTGGATCTGGGTCGACCGCCCCGAGCCGTCACACCCTTCCACCACGATCAGCTTGCCACGGAGCTTCTGTGGATCCACCCCGGGGATCCCATGCCCGTAGAAACGCCGTGGCCGGTGCTGCGGCACCACGATCCGGGGAAAGCTGAACGGCTTTCTGCGGCCGCCTCGCTGGGTCGGTTTGCTCCTGCTCATGCTCTTGCTCATGCGGTTATCGGGATGTCGTCGCCGGGCGGCCCCGCTCAAAGGCAGCGAGGTCGATCCGGTTGAGAATCAGCTCCCGGACCACGTTTTGCTGCACCTCGATCGGCTCGTTGGCATCGATCACCATGAAGTTGAACTCGGGGCCCATGGCCAGATACTGCTCCAGGATCCTTCCCTGGAAGATCCGGAAGCTCTCGTAGGGATCGGTCGAGAGGTGGAGATCCATGCCGGCCTCGAAATACTTCAGCTGCGGACGCCCCTCCAGGATCCGGTTGAGGGAAACCTCCAGGTCGGCCCGGAAGAAGAAGGTAAGGTCGGGCAGCGCGGCAAAATTGTAGATCCCCCGCACCCAGCTCGGCGGGCACCCCCGGACGGTGTCCCGGGCAAAGGCCGTGAAGATGTAGCGGTCGCACAAGACCAGGTAGCCGGCGCGCAGGAGCGGGACCAGCTGCCGCTCGTAGCGGTCTGCAAAGTCGGTCGCATGGATCAGGCTGAAGGTGGTCGGCGACAACAACTCGCGCTTCTTCGCCTTGCTGGTCGCGGATTTCACCAGCTCCGAGGAGTTCCATTCGCTGAAGAAGACTTTCAAGCCGGACTGCTCCAGCCACCGCTTCAGGAGGTAGATCTGGGTCGATTTCCCAGACCCATCCAGCCCCTCAACGGCAATCAGCCGCCCGGGGAAACCAAGTTGGGCAAATGTCTTAGTCATGCTCTGTTCGCCATGCGCCGCCTGAAACCTAGATCGGCAGATGGCGATGACAATGAATTTCCGCACCCGGAAGGAACCGGGGGGGCGCCCGGTGCCGGAGTATTCCTTCCAGTTTTCCGCGGGAATGTTACCCTCGCCCCCGAAAGACGACCCATGGACACGAACGAAGGGCTCAAGATCGGATTTCTCGGCGCAGGGAAAATGGCGACCGCGCTCGCCCGTGGCTTCCTCGCGGCAGGCATCACCTCCCCCACCCGGATGACGGCAAGCGACCCGTTTGAGGCGGCGCGGCTCGCCTTCCAGAAGGAGACTGGCGCCCGGACGGCCGCCTCGAATCTGGAGGTGCTCCGCGCCTCCGAGGTGCTGATCCTGGCGGTCAAGCCGGACCAGGTCCCGGGCGTTCTGGCCGAGGTGCGTCCCTCGTTCAAGCGGCAGCACCTCCTGGTGTCGATCGCGGCAGGGGTCACCCTGGCGCGACTCGAGGGAGGCCTGCCGGCCAAGTCGCGGGTCATCCGCGTCATGCCCAACACCCCGGCACTGGTGGGTGCTTCCGCGACCGGGTTCGCCACCGGCAAATCGGTCGCCCCGGGGGACCCCGCCCTGGCGACCCGCCTCTTCGGCGCCGTGGGCGTCGCCTTCCAGGTCAAGGAACAGCTGCTGGACGCGGTCACCGGCCTGAGCGGGAGCGGGCCCGCCTACGTATACCTGATGATCGAGGCGCTGAGCGATGGCGGCGTGGCGGCCGGCCTCCCTCGCGAGGTGGCGACGCGCCTGGCCGCCCAAACCCTGCTCGGAGGCGCACGCATGGTGCTCGAAACCGGGCTCCACCCCGGCGCCCTCAAGGACATGGTCACGAGCCCCGGCGGCACCACCATCGAGGGAATCCATCAGCTCGAGAAGGCGGGCCTCCGCGCTGCGCTCATGAACGCAGTCCGGGCGGCCTCCGACAAGGCACGCCAGCTCGGACAGGGCTGAGCCGTCACTCTCCCCCCGATTACACCATGGCCCCCAGCGAACGACAGGCACGACTCCTCTGGTCCTCGGTCACCGCGTTGTCGATCGGCATCCTGGCCGGCCTGGCCGGGGTGATCTTCTGGGCCCTGGGATGGGTGGCCAACCGACTCTCCTCGGTCATCCTTCCCCTGGCGATCGCCGGTGTCCTTGCCTACATCCTCGATCCCATGGTCGATGTGTTCGAGCGGCGCCTCAAGTCACGGATCGGGGCCATCTGGGGCGTCTTCACCCTCGCAATCCTCGTGATCCTGACCATCGGGAGCACCCTGCTTCCGAGGCTGGTCACCGAGACCCAGTCCTTTGCAAGCCAGGTCCCCGCCTACACCCTGCGCCTGCGCGACCGGGTCGAGGCGTTCCTCCACAGCCCGCCGGCCTGGCTTCAGAACTCCGTCCTCAATCCCAACAATCCCCCCCCGTCGCCGATCGTCACGAACGCGCCCCCCGCCGGGGTTGACCGCCCGCATCCAGGCATCACCAACGGGCCAGCCACTGCCCCCGCCGCCTCCCCGGCACCGGGCGGCGATGGGGCGGCTGAGCCTGGCGCGCCGATCCGCTGGAACGAGGATCTGGGAGGCCAGTTTTTCTCCGCCACCTCCAGGGCGCTCCCCCGCCTCTGGGGCTGGCTGATCGACCAGGTCTCCCGCGTGGCCTCGGTGGCCGGCCTGCTCGCGGGCCTCGCCCTGGTCCCGGTGTACCTCTTCTACTTTCTCCTCGAGAAACAGAGCATCTCCCGAAAGTGGCGGGAATTCCTTCCCCTCCGGGAATCCCAGGCCAAGGAAGAGCTCGCCTTCGTGCTCGCCGCGATCAACGACTGTCTCATCGTCTTTTTCCGTGGCCAGGTCCTCGTGGCCCTCTGCGTCGGCACCATCCTGGCGACCGGGTTCACGGTGATGGGGCTCAACTACGGGCTGCTGCTGGGGGTGATGGCCGGCGCCCTGGGAATCATCCCCTACCTGGGCGTGGCGGTCAGCCTGATCCCGGCGCTCGCCATCGCGGCCGTGCAATTTGGGGATTGGGCCCACCCCCTCGGCGTGCTGGGGATCTTTGCCACCACCCAGGCCCTGGACGGGTTTGTCATCTCCCCCAAGATCATCGGAGGCCGGGTCGGCCTCCACCCCCTGACGATCATCATCGCCGTCATGGTCGGCACGACGCTCCTCGGGGGGGTTCTTGGCGGTGTGCTGGCCATCCCCCTCACCGCCACCCTGCGGACCCTCATGTTCCGGTACGTCTGGACGCAGCGACAGCCGTCGACGGCCGTTGCCACGCCGCCAGCTTGACTCCGGTCACGGGCCCCGCGAGGCTCGCGCAAGCTTGGCCGATAAGACAACCCCGCTGGCGAACCGGTCGCTGTTCGCCCGCGTCTCCGCGGCTCCCGCCTTTGAGGCCCTCGCCTCGGACGTGGAGAAAGGGGGCCTGTTGCCCTGCCCCGGCGTCGCCACGGCAGCTCTTCCATTCCTCGCGGGGCTTCTTCACGCCCGGTTTCCGAACCGGCCGCTCCTGGTCGTGGTCGAGGGACTGAAGATCCAGGAGAGCGTTCATCAGGACCTTCAGACGTGGCTCGCCCGGGAGCCGATCACCCCGGAGGCCC
>DMJJ01000374.1 GCA_003452185.1 Verrucomicrobiales bacterium
CCCACCCCGGGGTGGGGCGAAAAGATGGACGAATACGGCGGCCGGGGGCTAGCGTCCAAGAGCTTACACATACTTATGACACGTCAGCAGGTGCTGGATCTCTACTTCATGGACGCCCGGGCGCGGCTCATCGACATCGCCGCATTTTTGGACAGGGTCGATCGCGGCTCCGGCGATCCAGACTTCCGGCTGGAAGCCTATCGAAAGGCGATGCGCGAGCTGACGCAGGGAGGGGGCGACCGGGCCAAGCGGGTGCTCCTGGCGCTGAGCGACCCGACCCCCGACCCGATCCCTGTCGCCGCCGGCAAGGGGGCCTGCGGCGCCTGGCCCGGCGCGGCGAACTGAGCTCGCCACCCCTGCGTCCAACCCCGGATTCCCCCCGAGAACCTCCATCTCCCATCGCATGCGTTACATCGAACCCCACGGTCACATGGTCAGCCGCACCACGGATGACTACCGCGACATGGTCACGGCGGGATGCCAGGCCGTGTGCGAGCCCGCGTTTTGGGCCGGCTTCGACCGAAGCTCCGCCGCCGGCTTCCACGATTACTTCTGCCAGCTTACCGATTATGAGCCAAAGCGGGCCGCCAAGTTCGGCCTCCCCCACTTTTGCTGGCTCTGCATCAACCCGAAGGAGTCGGAGGACGTGGCGTTGGCGACGGACGTCATCGCGTTGATCCCGAAGTTTCTCGACCGGGCGAATGTGCTTGGGATCGGGGAGATCGGACTGAACAAGAATTCCAGGAACGAGATGAAGGTTCTTGAGATGCACGTCGACCTGGCGGCGCGCACCGGGCAGATGATCCTGGTTCACACGCCCCACCTTGAGGACAAGCTCAAGGGAACCCGCCTGATCATGGATGTCCTCAAGGCCGACTCACGGGTGCGTCCCGAGCGGTGCATCATTGACCATGTCGAGGAGCATACCGTGAAGGAGGTCCTCGACCGGGGGTTCTGGGCCGGGATGACCTTGTACCCGGAGTCAAAGTGCACGGCCGCGCGTGCTGCGGACATCGTGGAGATCTACGGGGCCGAGCGGATCTGGATGAACAGCGCGTGCGATTGGGGAGTGAGCGTCCCGCTTGCTGTCCCGTACGCGGCTCTCGAGATGCGACGTCGGGGTCACAGCGCGGAGGCCATCGACCGGCTGATCTATCAGAATCCGGTTCGCTTCCTGAGCCAAAGCGGGAAGTTCACCCTCGGGTGACAACGTCGCGGCCCCTTGCTCCCAGGCCGTTTTACCGGGGCTGAAGCCGGAAGAATCGCGTCGAGCCTGGGGCGGGCCCAATCGGCAGCACGAGGGAGTCTCCCTCGGTTTGGGGCGTTCCAGCCACCGGGGACCAAGCCCCCGTCCCCCCAAGGATCCCAGTCTGGAAGGGGGCCAGGAGCCCCGACGCCGACGGCCAGGAGAGGAGCATCCCCGTCCCCGTTCCCTGAAACCGCAGGGGACCCGCCGAGGCGGGGACCACCGCAAGGGTGTCGAGTTCCAGGGCGAGCCCGGAGCACCGGTCGGCAGGGGAGGTGAGGTGGATCTCCACCGCCACCATGTTCATCCCCGGGACGAGGAACCCGCCGGGGATCTGTGCCGTCATCGCGAGCGCCCCGCAGGATCCCTCCGAGTTCGGCAGGGCCGTCGTTTGCGGCAGGATCGGGCCTGCGGGAAGGCCCTGGCGCGCGACCTCGGTCCCGTTCAGGTAGAGCACCCATCCTGAGGCGCGGGCGATCCGGGCCTCAAGTCCCAGGACCTGCGCGGGGTCGGGGACAAAGAACAACTTTCGGAACCAGGTGGTGATGGGCTTCTGTCCCGCCGGGGCGGCAGGGTTGAGGAGTGTGGCCTCGTCCCCCCGTCCGTAGCCCAGGGGGGCCGGGCCCTGCTTCCAGCCGGCGGAATCCAGCCCCTGGCCCCCGGCCCAGTCCGCCTGGGGAGGGCTCGATCCATCGAGGTAGCTCCAGGTGGCGTTGGACGCCACCAGGGTGATGGGAAGGGTGGTGAGTCCCGGAATCAGGGTGATCAACACCTGCCGTGCGTCCGTCATCGGGGGAGTCCCATCGTCGGTGACCCGAACCGCAATCGGGTAAGTCCCGGCCGGGATCTCCGGCCCGGGGACCCAGGTGAAGAGCCCGGTGTGAGGGTCGATCGAGGCCCCGGCCGGAGGCGTCCCATCGAGGGAGAAGGTCAGGGACGGAGGAATGGACTCCTCCCCCGAGGCGGTGGCGGTGAAGGCGATGGGATGGCCCGGCGCTTCTGCGATCCTCGGCGGCACGTGGAGCAGAGGGGGCGTGTTGTTCTGGTGGGGGGCAAGGCGGTCGCGTGGGATCGGTTGCTCGGTTCCCCCGGGGGGCGTCCAGGCCAGCGAGAGGCTGGGGGCCGGGCCGCTGTTCGCGTAATCGAGGCTCAGGGGGTAGAGTTGCCCGGCCTCAAGGCGGAGGGTCCCAACCTCCGCGATCCCGGGGGAGGCTGCAGGGTTGGACACCACGACCTGGCCGTTGAGGGTGAGCTTCACGGAGCCTGAGGCGCGAACTGAAAACTGATAGGTCCCGGCGCCCAGGGATCGAAGTTTTCCCTTCCATGTGATGCTGAAGGGGCCTGGAAGCAGCAGCGGATGCGGGGTTCCATTCCCCCAGTCAAAGTCGATGCCCCCGTCGATCCGGGTAAAGGCCAGTCGGGTGAAGTCGGGGTGGGCAAAGTATTGCCCGCGCAGCCCTGTGTCCGCGGGATAAAGCTGGCTCTGGGGGATTACCTCCCGGGTCCCGCCAGGCTCGGTCCAGAGGAGTCTTGCCGTGGCCGCCCCCTTGTCATCGTAGTACTCCATCATCAGGTCGTAGTACTGCCCGGGGCTGAGGGTCACGGACTGCTGGTCCTCCGCGCCGGGGTGGCTCTCCCAGTGGTCGATCAGCAGTCGTCCCCCAAGCCAGAGCCGGACGCCCCCGTCCGAGAGGGTGTGCAGCGTGTGGATGCCGGCGTGCCGCGCCTGGAGGCGTCCGCTCCAGCGCACCGAGAACTGGTCTGCCCCGATGGTTGGGTCGGGCGAGCCCGTCCCCCAGAGAAAGTCGATCGTCGGGTCCACCCGCGTCAGGGCGAGCCCCGTGAATCCCGGCCCCGTGTGATATTCCCCCCAGAGCCCCGTGCCACTCCCGTCGAGGGCGGGGGCGGACGGGATCAGGGTGAGCGGGGGGGAGCTGGTCCGCGAAAGCCCGGTCGCCCCCACGGCCACCGCGGTGAATTCCTGGATCGAGGGCGGAAGGTTCGAGAGGGTGATGCGGTAGGGGGGGCGGGAGAGGCTCGCGATGCGGGTGGCATGGGAGTAAACGTCGACCCGTGCGACCGGGCCCGCGGGGTCGAGGGCGATGGCCGTCAGGGTGACGGTGGCCGGGGCATCCACCACGGGCGACGGGGCTGAGCTCACCAGGCGGACCAACGGTGGGGAGGGCCCTAGGCTGAGGCGGGCGTGGAGCGTGCGTCCCTGCCTGCCGGCGACATCGAAGGCGACCCGGACCGTTGGCGTCAGCCGGAGAAGGGTCACCCCGGCATCCGCCTGGAGGAGGGCCAGTGCCGGGCTGCCCAGGTCGAGCGTGAGCGGGGCCGCCTGGCCCTGCGTCGGGTCCGAGAGGCCGATGTCAACCAGCGCCCCGTCGTTCCGCACCAACACCGAGCACGGCCCGTCCACCTGGACTCCGCCGATCGCGGCCCCCCCCGGCTCCCAGAGGTTGATCGCCAGCAGCCCGAGCGAATCCTTGCGGACCGCCTGAGCCCGGGGGGAGTTCTCCAGGACTGTGATGCCGGGCCGGGCCGCGTACCGGGCAACATCGGCCGGGGAGGTTGCCGGCAGGAGCACGTAGGCGTAACGGCCATCCGTGGGGTTGGTCCCGTGCGGCAGGGTGAGGCTGAGGTACGGGCTGGCGGTTTGGTTCGTGTTGCCAAACGGAAGGTTGAGATCGGCCGTGGCGCCGGAGCGCATCTCGCGTGTCAGGGTCAGGTCCCCGGGGTGCGGGAAGAAGAACCCGAGATCGCTTCCCGGGGTGTTGCCCGCGAGGTGGGCCCAGGCGACGGACGGCACGGTTCGGGAAAGCCCCGGCGAAGCCGGCGCTGCCACCCCGTTTACCAGAAGCGGGTTGTCGCCGTAGGCTGCGAGCCGGCGGGTCTCCACCACCGTCTCCACGGCGCGTCCCGAAATCCCATGGATGGCGGATCCGAGGCAGACAACCTCGTCATCAAAAAAGAACCACGACTTGCGGGCTGAGAGCCCCGCACCCCAGGAGCTGAGCTGCATCCCGGAGACTCCGTATTGGTCGAGGAGATCGGCCCCGCCCACCCAGTCCTCGCCGCTCAGGTAAGCCTCCCCGGAGCCGGGGGCCCGAGGTGTGGAGTCGACCGTGGTGCCGGGCATCCGGTAGGGATCGATCGTGGCCCAGAAGTCGCCCGAGTATTGGCGAAGGTCAGGGGTGTAGAGGTAGGTCATTCCATCCCCGGTGTACCAGCCGTGAAGATTCTCACCCCGGATCGATTCGTAGTTGGCCACCCGGGCCGAGGACATCGCCAGGGCCATCGACCACCCCTGGCGGCGGTGGACGACCCGATCCATCTGGGGGAAGCGGCGGTGGAGGACCGGTGGCTGGGCGGGCGGGACGGAGGAATCGGCCAGAACCGCGGCGGCCCAGACGCTATACGGCGGGGAGGTGTTTGCGACGAAATCGAGCGAGGTGTCGGAGAGAATCTGGGCCTTGACGAAGCTGTTCAGCGAGGCCCCCTCCGCCGCCGGGGCGAGGCGGGCCAACCGCAGGATGGATGACAGGACGAAGTGCCCCGATTCATGGTCGTCCGTGGGGCGGGAGGCGTAGCGACCGCTGACCGCCTGCATGATGGCGCCATGGACCAGGAAGGGTTCGAACGAATTCTGCACCCACGCCAGGAGGGTGGGGATGGCCACCGGGCCCGGGTCCCACGGGGAGCCTTGGAACAGCTCCACCACCGGGGTCAGGATGGAGAGGAGTTGGGCGCCGTAGCCCCCGTTGTACGGGATCACATCGTGGAAGAGGAACGATCCATCGGTGTGGAATCCGTCACCCACGGGGGCGTACGACAGGACGCCGTCCAGTCCCGCCAGACCGGTGGTGATTTTCGCGGAGTCCTTGACCAGGATGCCCCGGAGGGCGATGGCACTCGAGATCCAGGTCCGGTTCGCTGCCGTGAGCACGGGGGCCGGGATGAAGTGATCGACCGCGGCCATGTAACGATCCCGACGCCCGGCCGGGAGGTCGTCGTACATCAGGGTGGTGATGTCAACCAGGCGGAGTGGAGTCGCGATCTGCCAGTCGAAGAAATTTCCGTATTGGGAGGTGTTCTCCTGGTTGTAAATGTGCAGGTCCATCCACTCCAGGCTCTCGAGGATCGCGGCCTGAAGCCCGGCGGAGCCCTCCAGCGCCGATCCGTGGACCGAGTAGGCGAGCGCCATCGCGCGGATCCGGTCGTAGGTGGCGGAAATCTCCCCCGAATCGGTCCCGAGATTCGGCAGGTCCTCCCAGAGCCGGGTGCGGGCTGGATCTGTGAGCAGGGTGGACCAGCGGTTTTGGGCGGTCGATTCGATTGCCGAGATCCACCCGGAGTAGAGGGGATCCGAGCGGTTGGCATTCGTCCCGAGGGTGATCATCTCCCGCCATCGGAGGCGGAGAAGATCGAAGGTGTCGGCCCCGGGGAGAGTGAGGGGGATGAGCAGAAGCACGAGCGCGCAAAGCGCCGGGGCGAGCCGGGATCGAACGGGGGCCGGACATTCTTCCCACGGCCCGTGGGACCCCCGCGGGGCGCGGGGCCCCTGACTGGCCTTCATGGGTGTTCCCGCACCTTGTTGACCACCATCGTCCATCCCGCAAACCGCGCGGCGCCGTTCTCCTGCAGCCGGAGCGCCGCGCCGCGACAGGCGGGATCGAACGCGGAGGCCAGCTCAAGGGTCGCGCGGGCCTCGCGGGGTTGGAAGAGCTCCCCCGGGGTGAAGCCCTTCTCCCCGGCTTCGGCCCGCGTGCGGTCAAACTTCACGTTCGAGTGGACCCATTCGGCATGGGTCTTGGTGCCGTCACAGTAGGGGAGCAGGAAGGCGACCGACTTGGCCAGCGAGGAGCCCGAGGGGGACTCGTAGTGGTAGAGGTCGAGGCCGGAACGCCGGGCGGCAATCGCGAGGGCGAGCAGCGGCTCCAGGTCGTAGCAATGGTAGTGCAGGGCGTCGCGCTCGTGAAAATCGTACGAGGAGCCGTCCGGCTTCAGGTTCGCCTCGATCTGTCGCCTGAACTTTCGCAGCGCCTCGTCGGAGAGGCTCTTGTCCTCGAGCAGCAGCCCGATCAGGCCGACCAGCTTGACGCGATGGCTGTTCCAGTTGTTGAACGAGGTGACCGAGTTGGTCTCCCCGGTCCGGAGTTCGGCCTGGGCCAGCCGGCGCAGCCAGTCATCGACGGTGGACCTCTCCTCGGAGGAGAACGTGGACCGGGTCAGGTCGTAGGTGGTGAGGAGGGGCTCAAGCTTGGTTTCATCGATCGGGAGGCCCGTCGGCTGGTTGACCCGGGCCCAGGCCAGGATGATCCGGCGGGAGGCCTCCGCGTAGGCGGGAGTCCCGGTCACGGCGAAGGTGTATCCGAGGGCGTGCAGGCGCTTCATGTCCTCGAGGCTTGCCTTGGAGGCGATCTTCTCGGGATCGGTGGCAACCCGTCCTGCGGTGTGGAGGGTGGGGGCGGGGTTCCCCGCAGCCCCGAGGTGGGAGTCCGCCTCCTTGCGGACCTTCTGGTACAGCTTGCGGGCCTCCGGGTCGGACTCGACCAGGGCGGCCAGCTGCCGGCGCTCGGCGGGGGTCAGGCTGATGGCGCCGCCGCCTCCCCCGGCCGCTGCGGCTGCGGAGGCGTCGACCGGCCCCCGCAGCAGGAGAGCCGCGAGGAGCAGCCGGGGCAGGGGGGAAGGGATCCGACGGCGGGGTGCCC
>DMJJ01000450.1 GCA_003452185.1 Verrucomicrobiales bacterium
AACCACCCCCCACACACCTCCCCGCCCCACCCTCCTCCGTCTGAGTACAAAAAAAAGCCGCCCATTGCTGGGCGGCTTGAATTGGATCGCTACCGATTACTTGCGGCGGCGGAGAACCAGAGCGCCGAGACCGAGCGCGCCGAGCGCGATGATCGAGGGCTCAGGAACCGTGGTGTAGAGACCGAAGCTCTGCAGCCCGGTCAGGATGGTGACGGGGGAGTGAACCCCACCGCCATCATCGATACCACCGAGCGAGAGGCTCTGGACGTTCGAGGTGCCACGAGCAACGCTGCCGTCCTTGAGCACGTCGGCCCAGGTCTTGACAGTGCCACCGCGGTTATCCCAAACGCGAACCTGCACGGAGACGGTGTCGCCACCCTTGGTGCCCTGGATGTCGAAGTTCGAGTTGCCCTTGAACACACCAGCGGCGGCCCAGTCGGAGATCTGGCTGCCAGCGACGGCGGCGAGGGAAGCCTCGGAAGAGCCAGCCCAGAGTTCGACCGTGTAGGTCGTGGCCGTGCCCTTGGCGATCAAGTCGCGATTCGCAACGTTCAGGACCTGGCTCGTCGCGTCGGTCTTGTCAACATTGTAGATCGCCTTCTTGGTCGCACCGGACTGATTCACATAAGCAACACGACCCAGCGTCGCCTGGGCAAAAGCCCCAGCGGTGATGCTCGTGATTGCGAGGGTTACAAACAGTTTTTTCATTTTGGTTGTGGTTGTTTAATGGTTGGAAACTTATTTCTGCCTTAGTTCACGGTGAAGCTACGGGTCCAGGCATGACCATCCGCCGAGAAGAGGAGTGCAGCAGCGCCCACCGCGAGGGTCGGCTCACCGCTGTCATCCCACACGAGGGTGGTGTTGTCAGCCGGGTCATAGTAGGGAGCGAACACGTGGGCGCTGAACGGGCTGCCACCAGCCGGGGTGTAGACGACATCGCCCGGGGCCGGAGTATATCCGAGCACGGACTGAATGCCACCCGCCTGAGGAACCTGCGAGCTCACGATGTTGAAACCAGCGGTGATCGGGGTGCTGAGCGCGCCCTGAGCCACTTCGCCAACGAACGTCACGTTGAACGCGGCGCCGGGGTTGTAAACCAACACGCCGCTGCCGAGCTTGAGCTGGCTGGTCGCGTCGTCCCACACGAGGGTGGTCGGATCAGCCGGATCATAGTAGGTGGCGAAGGTGTTGGCCGTGAAGTTACCGGCAAACGTGTAGACCGTGGTGCCAGGATTCGCGGTGGTGATCAGCTTGCCGATGGTGAGATCAGCAGCGTTGAGCTGGTTGGCGAGGTAGGAGAACCCCGTCGGAACCGTCACGTTGATGTAACCGACCACGTTCACCGAGGTCACCCCTGCCGCCATCGTGGCGAGGATGCCTGCTGCAGAGATAGCAGCCGTAAGAAGTAGTGTTTTTGTTCTCATGTGGCTTTGGATTTGTTCTGTGTGTGGGCGCACTATCCCAAAAGCGGAGGCAAGTGTCAACAGGTTTTTGAACTCCGCTTTGAATGTTTTCTCGGGAGCGTTGTCTGAGACGGAATCTTCACCCTCGAAAACACCCCTCCCCAAAAACCGTGGTTTTATTGGCCTTTTGCCCTACTTTTCCTTCACCCCCCCGGGAAACCCCTATCCGCCGTTGCGGTCCGCCACAGCGATGTCGTGCGGTCCCTCGCCCGACTCTGTGGGGAAAACTACAGGCTGGGCCGCTTCGGTCGCGCTCACCCCGATGACGCACGAAGTACGCGGCAATAATTGCCAGAACTCGGGGATTCGCCCCTTCTGTCCGGGTCTGACAGGAGAAAACGCTGGTGTGGCGACCGGTTTTTGCTAACCGTCCCCCAAGAGCATTCGTCCATGCATCGTATGAACATCCTGCCCCGCCTCCCCTTACTCCTCGCCCTTGCGCTCTATCCTGTTGGAAGCCAAGCGGCCGAGCTCGAATGGGTCACCGAGGCGGGCAAATCGCTCTTCGTCGAGGGCGCCAAGGTGGAGCGATTGGCCACCGGGATGCAGTTTCTCGAGGGGCCCGTCTGGATCACCAAAGATGGGGGTTACCTTGTGTTTAGTGACATCCCTGCCAACGAGTTAAAGAAGTGGACGCGCTCCGGCGGCGTCTCCCTCTTCCGGTATCCAAGCAAGAACGCCAACGGGAACACCACCGATACCAAGGGCCGCCTCGTCACCGCGGAGCACAGCGGGCGTCGGATCACCTTCACCAGCAAGAAGGAGAATGTGAAGCCCCTGGTGAGCGACTTCAACGGCAAGAAGTTCAACTCCCCAAACGATCTCGTGGTGAAGAGTGACGCCTCGGTCTGGTTCACCGATCCCGACTACGGCCTTCCGAAAGGGGAAGCCAAGGAGTTGGACGGGAACTATGTCTTCCGGTTTGACGAGAAGAAGAAGTCCCTCGACGCCGTGGTCACCGACTTCGACAAGCCGAACGGCCTCTGCTTCAGCCCGGACGAGAAGTTCCTCTACGTGGCCGACTCGGGTGCACCGCACCATATCCGGCGGTTCGAAGTCCGGGAGGACGGCACCCTTGCCGGCGGCAAGGTCTTCTGTGTCATCAATCCCGGCGGACCTGATGGGATCCGCTGCGACCAGGAGGGGCGCCTCTGGTCGAGCGCCGGTAACGGAGTTCAGGTGTTTTCTCCCGAAGGGGTCCTGATCGCCCGTCTCAACCTCCCCGAGACTGCCGCCAACCTTTGCTTCGGCGGCGAGGATGGCAAGACCCTCTTCATCACCGCCCGCACCTCCCTCTATGCGGTCAAGACCCGCACCACCGCGGCGTTGCGGCCCGACCCCGCCCCGAAGAACTGACCGCCTCCCGCCTGGGACGCGGCCCGGAGCATGAAGCGCCGAACCTTCAGGGCGTTGAGAAGTCGACTGGAGCCCGCCCAACACCACTCCGTCTATGTCGTGCTGTTGGATCCCTCCGTGGCCCGGCTGAGGAAGGTCCGGCTTGAAAACCCCGCCCGCGATCCCTCCAAGCCGTGCGTCTACGTCGGGATGACCGGGCTCCCGCCGGAGGAGCGCTTCGCGAACCACAAGGCCGGGATCAAGGCCTCCAGCGTAGTCGAGCGACACGGCATCGAGCTTCTCCCCGAGCTTTACGAGCACCTCAACCCCATGCCCTTCCAGGCGGCGGTGGAGATGGAGAAGGATCTAGCCGAGGATCTTCGTCGCCTTGGATACACCGTCACCGGGGGGCACTGAGCCGGCGAAGGGAGAGCCACCCGCCCCGGCAAACCTGTCCAACCGGCCCACCGATCCCCTATCGAAGCAGGAGCGTTCCAACCGAAAGTCCGAGGGAAAGGCCCATCAAACCCCACGACACCCATCTCCCAAGCCGCAACCCGGGGGAGATTGGGCCGGGAG
Organism: Verrucomicrobiales bacterium; assembly: GCA_003452185.1. Classification (GTDB taxonomy): domain Bacteria; phylum Verrucomicrobiota; class Verrucomicrobiia; order Limisphaerales; family UBA11320; genus UBA11320. The sequence goes on from DMJJ01000450.1 coordinate 3,378, forward strand.
GATCGGTGATTCGTCCCTTTCCCACGAACCACCAGATGGCCGAGCAGAAGAACCACACCATGAAGGTGGCCGGAAAGCAGAGCACGGTGAGGTAGAGGTGTGCCGGCCCGTCGAACCGACCCGCAGGCTGCTGCAAGACCCAAGCCCACACCCCCGCCGTAACGCCAATGGAGAGCGTCGAAAGCAGGAGCTTCCAGCAGAGGATCTGTCGTCGGGTCATAAGGAGGCGGAGCCCTCTCGGGTGGATGCCGGTCGGCGGCGGAGCAGGGCGACTGCCACGGCGAGGGCTCCCGCAAGGAGCGGCGCAAAAAATAGGTGCGCCACGTCCAGTCCCACCGTGAAGAGGGAACACGTGTAACTGTACCCGATTCGAGGAATCCCTCCCAAGGGCAGCCGGACGCCCAAGGCACCGACCACCACGGCGACCAACCCCAGCCCCAGGGCCAGCGGCCGCCTCCCGGAGCCCCGGGCGAGCGAGCACCAAAAGGAGGCCACGCAGCACCCCATCGCCAGAAGCAGGACCCCACCCTCGAGGATCAGGAACCGTTGGGTAAGGGCTTCGTTCATGACGGAGAGGCGCAGGGAGGGGGCATCAGGGCGGCTTGTCTAATGGACAAAGATGATCCGGCTTCCCTGCGGCTCAAACCGGAAGTCAACGGGCCGAAGGTCCGACAAAGCCCTTCGGATCGCCTCGTGCCGCTCCGGCTTCGCGTAGAACATCAGGAAACCCCCGCTCCCGGCCCCGAGAAGCTTGCCCCCCACCGCCCCGGCCTTGCGCGCCCTTTGGTACCATCCGTCGATCGCCGGACTCGAGATGCCCTGGCTCAGGCGGCGCTTCAGCTCCCAGTTCTCGTGGATGATCTCACCGAACGCTGGCAGGTCGTTCGCCTGAAGCCGGGCCTTGAGCTCCCCCGCCAGCTCAACCATGCGGCGAAGGGCCCCCTGCTTCGATCGGCCGGTCTTGAGCCCCATCCCCTGGTTTTTCAGGATGGCCGAGGCGCTGCGGGTCAACCCGGTGTAGAAGACCAGGATCCCCTCTTGAAGCGACTGGAGGGTGTCGCGACGGCAGATGATCGGCTCCACGACGACCGTGTCATCCGGGTTGAACCGGATGTAATTCAACCCACCATACGCGGCCGCGTACTGGTCCTGGCGGCCGATCGGCTCCCCGCACCGGTCGATCTCGATCTCGCACGACTCGCGGGCCAGCTGTTCCGCCGAGGCGTGGCGCTGGGCAAAGGCGTGCAGCGCGTTGAGCAACCCGACCGTGAACGAGCTCGAGGATCCAAGCCCTGTCCCCTTGGCCGGAATGTCCGCAACGCTGGTGATCTCGATCCCGCCCCCCATCCCAAGCAGCCTCAGAGCCTCACGCACCAGGGGGTGCCGGATCCGGTCAACCGACTTCGCCTCCTCGGTTCGCGAGTAGCTCACGCGAATCCGGTTATCGAACTTCGGGTTGACCGTGATGTAGACAAACTTGTTGATCGCCGTCGACACCACCGCACCGCCGAACCGGCGGTAGAAGACGGGGAGATCGCTCCCTCCGCCAACGAAGCTCATGCGCAACGGGGTCCGGCTGATGATCATGGTGTGTTGGGGGCGCCCGGGGTCGACGGAGCGCCTGGGATCTGCTCGACGATGAACCGCGCGGCCTCGGCCAGCGTGTCAAAGGTGAAATCGGGTTGCACGGGGAATCTCCCATCCCGGCCCCCATGCCCGGTTCGGACGAGGACCGGTTTCACGCCGGCCGCGCGCGCCGCGGCCACGTCCACCGTTGTGTCCCCAACCATCCAGGAACGCCCCAGATCGAGATTCAGCTCCCGCGCCGCCCTGAGGAGCATCCCCGGCCTCGGCTTCCGGCAGTCGCAATCGATCTTCAGCTCGGGTCGCTCCCCGGGAAACCCCTTTTCGGGGTGGTGCGGACAATGGTAAATCCGATCGACGAACGCGTGCTCCAGCCCCAGCAGGCTCTCCAGCTTGTTGTGGATCTCCCGCAGTTCACCCTCCGTGACCTGCCCCTTGGCCACGACCGGCTGGTTGGTCACCACCACCACGCGAAGCCCCGCCTGGTTAAGCCGCTGCACCCCCTCGGCCGCCCCGGGCAGGAGCTCCAGGGCATCGATTGACCGCAGGCCATCCGCCTCCCGGTTCAGCGTGCCATCCCGATCGAGGAAGACCGCCGGTGCCGGATCCGCCAGCGAGCTGCGGGCCACCACCCCAGAGGCCACCTCGGCGCACACCTTGTCGTACCGCTCCGGGGTCCCGATGTCCTTGATGTACTCCGGTGTGTTGTACCCCAGGAGCCGCCCCCCCGAGCGAAGCATCCCGGGGAAGAGATCCTTTCCAAAGTCGAGCATCTGGCCCGGAACGCGTGCGCCAAGCCAGGGGCGAAAGGGGGCCAGCGCCTCCCGGCGGATCACATAGAGCCCGGCGTTCACCAGGTTCTGGAACCACCGGCCCGCGGGATGGGGCCGGTTGTGGAACGCCGTGACCCATCCTCCCTCCCCGCACTCCACCAGGTCGGAGTCGAACGGATGGTTGTTGGGATGAAGCACCAGGGTGCCATCCGCCCCCGAGGCGCCGTGGGCCTCCCGGAGCCGGGTCAGGTCAAGGTTCACCAGGGTGTCGCCATACATCACGACAAACGACTCCTCAAGATGCTCCCAACCGGCAAGCAGCGCCCCGGCGGTTCCCAGCGGCTCGCGCTCCAGCACGTACCGGATGCGGACCCCAAGCCGGCTCCCGTCTCCAAGCTCCTTTTCGATCAGGTCGGGGCGATAGCAGACGAAAAGGGTCACCTCCTCAAACCCATGCCGGCGGGCCAGTTCAACCTGATGCTCCAGGAGTGGCCGGCCGCAAATCGGAATCATCGGCTTGGGGAGATCCCCCAGCCGGGCGCGGAGCCGGGTCCCGAGCCCCCCGGCCAGAATCACCACCTGTCTCATGTCAGTCGGCCCCGGGAGAGGCAGCAGGCTGTGAGGCCACCTCGCGGACGGCCCGCTTCACCGCCTCGGTGCTGCTGAGCCTGGGGGACCACCCCAGCCGCTGGAGCTTCGCGATCGAGTACTGGAACCGGGGAACATCCCCCACCCATCCCCGGTTCCCCCCCGTGTAACGGATCCGCGCCCCGGGGGAGACCACCCGCACGACCTCCTCGGCGATTTCCCGCACGGTGGTCGCCGTGTCCGGCGGGGCGATGTTGAAGTAGTTCAGCCGCTCCCCCGCCCGCCCCCAAATGTGCATCATCCCGTCAATCAGCTCCGAGACGTGAAGGTAAGGCTTCTCCTGAGTTCCGTCCCCCAGCACCTCGAGCTCACCCGGCGTCCGTCGAAGCTTGCGGACGAAATCGTAGATCGCCCCATGCGTCGCCGGGCTTCCCACCACATTCGGGAACCGGAAGATCCAGACCCGCTCGAGGAACCGCTCCAGGGCCGAGCTGATGGCCGCCTCCGACGCCAGCTTCATGGCCCCGTAGTTCGAGATCGGGAACCATGGCCCTCCATCCTCCGTCAGCAACCCCTGCTGCATGCCATAGATCGCCGAGGTGGAGGAGAAGCAGAAACGCCGGATCCCCACCGACTGCGCCACCCGCAGCGTCCGGTGGGTGGTGAGGAAGGTCGACCGCAGGTCGATCTCCGGATCCGCCCCCCCGGCCTGGATGTCGGAATTGGCGGCCAGGTGCCATATCACCTCGATCGGATGCCGTGCATGCTCCTCCCGGACGAACGCCTCGAACGTGTCGAAGTCGTTGACATCCAGTTCCTGAAACTTGAAGGTGGTCTGCGCCATGGCCTTGGCCAGGTGCGCGCGTCGGCCCAACACGAGGTTGTCGACGCCCACCACGTGCCGGCCGAGCGACAGCAACCGATCGACCAAATGAGATCCGATAAAGCCCGCGGCCCCCGTGACAAGACAGCCGCCGCTCATACGATTGGTTTGAGAACCATTCGCGAAGCACACGAGAGGCGGGCCGGTTTGTCAATCCCACCCTCCTCCTTTCCGCTGACATGACTCTCCGCGGCGTCCCATGGGTCCTCGGGCTGATCGCCCGCGGGCAGTTCAAGGTGCTTTTCGTCGAGATCCGCTTCCGGCTCTACCGCTCCCGCTGGAACCGCCGCCTCGAGGCGGACCTGCAGGCCCACCCCCGCACCCCGCTCCCGGCGGGGATCCGGATCGAGCTCCAGACGGAGCATCCCGTGGCCTACAAATCCCCCGACCACCTCGTTCCCTGGGGAACCAAGTACGACAACAGCACCCACGGGAAATTCATCCTCCACATGGAGGAACGGATCGGCCGGAGCACCCCGACGCTCACCCGGCGCTCCATGGACCTCGGATGCTCCGGGGGGGGACTCGTCCACGATTTCCTGCGGCTCGGCTGGGTCGCCGTCGGGCTCGAGGGCTCCGACTTCTCCCTCAAGCACAAGCGGGCCCACTGGGCGGAGCTCGCCAACCGGCATCTCTTCACCTGCGACATCGGCAAGCCGTTTCAGGTCGTCGACAACGGCAAGCCTCACCAGTGCGACCTCATCACGATGTGGGAGGTGCTGGAACACATCCGGGGCGAGGAGCTCCCCACCCTCTTCGAGAACATCCTCAACCACCTCAAGCCGGGGGGATACTTCATCGCGTCCACCACATCGGAGCCGGACATCCATGAAGGCATCGACCTCCACCAGACCAAGATGACCAACGCCGAGTGGCGCGCCTGGGTGGCAAAGCACCGGCCGGAGCTCGAGTGGGTCGAAGTCGGCCTCGAGTACTACCAGTTCGTCCGCTACAATCAGGAGCGATCGGTCCTGACCTACCGGCGACGGGTCTGAGCCTGGAGGCGGCGGCATCCCCACCCCACCCTTCCTCCCTCCCCCACCGCGTGATCCCGCCCGACCTCAGCGTCGTCATCCTCAACTACAACGGGCGACGCTGGCTGCCCCGCTGCTTGGAATCGCTCCGGCGGCAGACCCTCGCCGACCGGATGGAGGTCATCCTCGCAGACAACGCCTCCCAGGATGGCTCCGACCGCCTGGCCCAGGAGCTCATCGCCGGATGGCCTGCAGCCCGGTTTGTGCAAAACGGCGGCAACTTCGGCTACTGCGAGGGGAACAATCTCGGAGCGCGCGGCGCCCGGGGACGTTACCTTCTCTTCCTCAACAACGACACCTACCTCGCCCCGGACTGCCTTGAGCTCCTGGTCGCGGCCATGGACCGTCGGCAGGCAGGGGCCGCAAGTCCGCAGATTCTCAACTATCAGGATGGGGCCCTGCAGGGATACGGACGCTCGGGGTTCGACCTCTTCGGCTACTACAGCAACCAGGGGGATGAGGCCGGGGTCCCCCGGGACCTGTTCATCGCCCCGGGCTGCGCGTACGCTATCCGCACGGAGCTCTTCCAGGCCCTGGGCGGATTCGATCGGGAGCTCTTCATGTACGTCGATGAGACCGATCTCTCCTGGCGGGTCTGGATCGCAGGCGAGCGGGTGATCACCGTCCCCGAGGCGAAGCTCTACCATTGGGGAGCCGGTGCCTCGGCCCCGTCGACAGCCGAAGGACCGGCCCGTTTCCGAACCACGGAATTCTCGCGCTTTCACACCAACCGGAACGCCCTCCTCACGCTCCTGAAAAACACAGAGCACCTGCTGCTCGGAGTGCTGGTTCCGATGCAGCTGCTTTCGCTCCTCGCAGAATCGCTCTTCATGCTCGCCGTGACCCGGCGTCCGGGGTTTGTCTGGAACGCCTACGGCAAGGCGCTCCTGGGTTGCTGGCGCCTGCGTCACCACGTCCTCTCGGAGCGACGGCGGATCGCCCGGTTCCGACAGCACGGCGACCTCTGGATGCTCCGGTTTGCCCGCCCCGTCCCTGAACGGCTCCTGGAGGTCCTCCGGCTCTTCCGGCAGGGGCTGCCAAGCGTCGATGCCGCAACACCCCCTTCCCCGCGCGCCGGGGCCTGAGGCGCCGGCGCCTCCCACGCGTCGGAACGTTTTCGCGGAGCAACCGGTCCGGGACCCCGTCCAACCCCTCATGAGAAACACGTTCGCGCTGCTGCTGCCGCTCCTCTCCCTCGGGTGCCAGATCCTGGCCGCCGCCCCCGCTCACCCGACCCCCGCCCGCGCCCCCGCAGTCGAGGCCATTGGGCAGGCCGTCAACGCCCTTGGGATCCAGCTCCTGACGCAAGGCGGGACCGGGTCCGCGGGCGGAAACCTCCTCCTCTCCCCCTATTCCATCCAGGGGGCGTTGGGCATGACCTACGCCGGGGCTGACGGAGTGACGCGGCAGGAAATGGCCCGCGTGCTCCACTATCCACCGGGCGACGAGGCCACGGTGCACCGCGGGTTCGCGGAGCTGCGGGAATCCCTGGAGGCCCTGCAGCGTCAAAGCGCCGCCCGGGCCGGAGAGATGCGCCGCTACGGACAGACCAACGACCCTCTCACCCTCCAGGTAGCCAACACTCTGTTTGGGGAGTCGGGGTTTCCCTTCCTTCGGCCGTTCCTTGAACTCCTCCACCAGGAGTACCGTGCACCGCTCCAGCAGGTCGACTTTGCGCACGACGCCGCCACAGCCCGGCTCGGCATCAACCGGTGGGTTGAGTCCCAAACCCGCGGGCGGATCCGCGACCTGGTCCCCCCGGGAGGGGTCGACGCCAACACACGGCTCGTGCTGGTGAACGCCCTTCACCTCAAGGCCCCGTGGATGCATCCGTTCCCACCCGAAGCCACCACGCGGGACCGGTTTCGGATCCCGGGTGCTGCCGCCCCCATTGAGATTCCGACGCTCTTCTCCACCTCCCCGCTCGGGTATCTCCACCGGGAGGGGCTCACCCTTGTGGCGGTTCCGTACCTCGGGGGTGAGCTTCAGTTTCTGATCCTGCTCCCGGACCAGGTCGATGGCCTCGCGGCGCTCGAGGCTCGTCTCACCCCCAGCCTCCTCGCCGAGGGTGCCCGCCTCTCCCCTGCCGAGGTCGCCCTGCACCTTCCGAAGCTCAGGATGGAGCCCCCGATGATCCGACTCGGAGCCAGCTTACGATCGCTGGGAATGGGCTCAGCCTTTGACCAGCCCCGTGGCAGCGCCGATTTCACCCGCATGTCGGCGCGGGCCCAGGAGGAGGGGCTGCACATCGCGGAGGTTTTTCACCGGGCCGTTCTCGAGTTGGACGAGCGCGGGACTGAGGCCGCCGCCGCCACGGCGGTCTCCATGGCCGCGACCTCCGTCCTTCTGGCTCCCCCCCCGAAACCGTTTGAAGTCCGGGTGGATCATCC
>DMJJ01000281.1 GCA_003452185.1 Verrucomicrobiales bacterium
ATGCGGTCGGCGATGTGCTTCACGACCGCCAGGTCGTGGGCGATGAAGAGATAGGTCAGGTCCATGCGCTCCTGGAGATGCTCCAGCAGGTTGATCACCTGGGCCTGGACGGAGACGTCGAGGGCGCTGACCGGCTCGTCGCAGACGATGAGCTTCGGCTGCACGGCGAGGGCGCGGGCGATGCCGATGCGCTGGCGTTGTCCGCCGCTGAACTCGTGCGGGTAGCGGCTTGCGTGTGCGGCATCCAGCCCCACCTGGGCCAGGAGCTGGCTGATTCGCGCCGAGCGGGCGGAGGGATCGGCGGCCAGGCGATGAATGTCGATCGCCTCGCCGATGATCTCCCCGACGGTCATCCTGGGGTTCAGGGATCCGTAGGGATCCTGGAAGATCATCTGAAAGTGGCGTCGGCGGGTCCGGAGCGACTCCCCCTGCAATCGCGTGATCTCCTCCCCGTCGAAACGGATCGTCCCCTCGGTCGGCTCCGTCAGGCGGATGACGGCGCGTCCCAGCGTTGTTTTCCCGCATCCGCTCTCCCCCACGAGGCCGACGGTTTCCCCGGGCCCCACGGTGAACGAGACGCCATCCACGGCCTTGACGAACCCGCGCACGCGGCTGAAGAGGCCCTGCTTGACCGGAAAGTGGACTTTGAGCTGGTGGACTTCGAGGAGGTTCATGTGGACCAGTAGGGGCATCGAACCCAGTGCGAGGGCTCGACCTCGAGGAGCTGGGTGGATTGGGTGGAGCAGTCCGGCCGGGCCTGGGGGCAGCGCGGATGAAATCGGCATCCCTCCGGGAATGACCCCAGGTTGGGGACATTTCCGGGAATCGCGGAGAGGCGTCCCACCTGGCCCTTGAGCTTTGGAACGGAGTTCATGAGCGCCCGGGTGTAGGGGTGGAGCGGCCGCGAGAGCAGGGTGTGGGAGGGGGCGAGCTCGACGATCTGTCCGGCGTACATCACCGCCACCCGGTCGGCGAGATCCCCGACAATCCCGAGGTTGTGGGTGATGAGAAGCAGGCTCATCTGGATCTGTCGGCGGAGCTCCCGGAGGAGCTCGATGATCTGTGCTTGGATGGTGACATCGAGCGCCGTCGTCGGCTCATCCGCCACCAGGAGGCGCGGGTGGCTGGCGAGCGCCATCGCGATCATGATCCGCTGCTGCATCCCGCCGGAAAGCTGGTGGGGGTAGTCCCGGAGCCGGGATTCGGGGGCTGGGATGCCGACCAGCCTCAGGAGCCGGAGCACCTCCTCCTCATTCGCGGCTTCCGGCCGGTGAAGTTTCAGCGACTCGAGGATCTGGGCCCCGACGCGGAACACCGGGTTGAGGGAGCTCCCGGGCTCCTGGAAGATGTAGCTCACGACGCCTCCCCGGATCGCCCGCAGCTCCCGGGGGGACATCTTGAGGACATCGCTGCCGTTGACCCGGATTTCACCCCCGGCGTACCGCGCCGGAGGGGAGGGGACCAGACGGGCGATGGAGAGGGCGGTGACGCTCTTGCCGCAGCCGCTTTCCCCCACAAGGCAGAGGGCCTCCCCTGCGCCGAGGCGCAGGGAGACCCCGTCGACGGCCCTGAGGGCGCGGCCATCCTTCATGAAATCAAGCCGCAGGTCCCGGATGTCGAGCAGGGGCGGGGTGGCGTCGGCCGACGTGGCGTTGGAGGGGGCGGGTGAGGAGGCGGAGCTCATGGGGACTTGGGTGGAGGGAAGGTCAGCCGGCCTTGGCATCCGCCGCATCCCGGAGTCCATCCCCAAGGAAGTTGAACGCCAGCACCGTCACAAAGATGGCTCCGCCGGGGGCCAGGAGCCAGGGGTAGTCCTGGAGGTATTGGTAGTTCTGGGCGGCGTTGAGCATGAGCCCCCAGCTGGCCTCGGGTTCCTGGATCCCGACGTTGAGGTAGCTCAGCACCACCTCGCCCAGGATGTAGTAGGGGATGCTGAGGGTGGCGGCCACGATCACATACGAGAAGGTGCCGGGGAGGATGTGCCGCACCACGATCCGCAGCGGGGTCTGGCCAAGGGACTTGGCGGCCAGCACATACTGTCGCTCCCGGAGCGAGAGGGCCATTCCCCGGATGACCCGGGCGGAGCTGGCCCAGCGGATGAAGCTCAGGATGACGATGATGAGCAGGTACACCTGCGTGGAGCTGAGCGAGCTCGGGAAGACCGAGCGGAGCGCCATGATCAGATAGAGACCCGGAATGGACATGATCAACTCGCAGGCCCTCATGGTCAGGGTGTCGGTGGTTCCCCCGACATAGCCCGAAATCCCCCCAATGAGCATCCCGAGGCTGAACGAGAGGGTGATGCCGATGATGCCGATCGAGAGGGAGACCTGGGACCCGTAGAGCACCCTCGACAGAATGTCCCTCCCGAATTGATCCGCCCCGAGCAGGTACACCGGGTAGTCCGGGTCGCCGGTCCCGAAAAGGTGGCGCTTGAGGTGGAGCAAACCAAACAGGGTGTAATCCTCACCCTCGACCAGGAACTTGAGCGGCTTCAGATCTCCCGCCACCGCCTCGTAGGTCGCCGGATCCGAGACCTTCCGGAAGCGTTCCACCGCGGGCCAGAACCCTGAGAACCGGACCGGGGTGGGGGAGTGAAAGGAGCGCTCCTTGTCGAGGTGGTCGTAGCGGTAGGGGGAGACAAAACCGGCCAGGAGCGAGACCCCGTACAGGAAAATCAGCAGGATTCCCCCGGCCACCGCCGTCCGGTGGCGACGGAGCCGCTTCCAGAAAAGTCCCCACGGGGAAAGGGGCGTCGAGGGTTGGGGAGGGAGGGAACTCATTTCAGGCGGATCCGGGGGTCACTCCAGGCCAGGAGCAGGTCGGCAACGAAATTGCCGATCACCAGCAGCGCCGTCGCCATCACGACAGAGGCCACGACCAGCTCGTGATCCTTCTTGCTGAGGGATTCCATCGTGAGCCGTCCCAGCCCGGGCCAGGACATCACATTCTCCACGATGAAGGCCCCGCTCAGGAGCCCGGCGAGCGAGTAGCCGAACATGGTCAGGAGCGGGTTGATCGCGTTGCGCACCGCATGCTTGTAGATCACCCACCCCTCGGGGAGGCCCTTGGCCCGGGCGGTGGTGACAAACTCGGCGCGCAGGGTGTCGAGGAGATTGGACCGCATCTGCCGCATGATCCCGGCCAGCTCGCTGGCTGCCAGCACCAGGGTTGGGAGGACAAGGTGATGGGCCCGGTCGCAGAACTGCTCCCACGGGGTCAGGAGGTCAAACGTCGCCCCTTGGGCCCCCCCGACGGGAAACCAGTGGGTCGAGGCCGCGAACATCAGCGCCAGGAGCGCCAGCAACACCTCGGGGATCGAGAGACCGGCGAACGCGATGAGGGAACAGGCCCGGTCCGCCACGGAGTCCTTGTGCACGGCCGCCCAGATGCCCAGTGGCACCGCGATGCTCCAGGCGAGAACGGAGGCGGAGAGGCTCAGCAGGAAGGTGTTCCAGAGACGGCTGAAAATCAGCTCCGAGGCCTGGATCTTGTACGCGATGGAGTATCCGAAATCGAGCCGCACAGCGTTCGACAGCCAGTACCCGTAGCGGACGTACCAGGGGCGGTCGAGATGGGCCTTGGCCCTCAGCTCGGCCAGCTTCTGCGGGCTGATCTGCGGGTTCTGCGCCAGCTCCGTGAAGTAGTCCCCCGGGGTCAGCGACATCAACAGGAACGTGAGGAGCGAGACTCCCAGAAGAATCGGAATCAGGTGCAGGAGCCGCTTTACCGTAAAGGTCCACATGAGTTGACTTGCAGGCTGTTAGCCGTGCTCGCGTTCGGTGCCGGACCATGGCAGAGCACGGCCTCGGTTGACCAGAGAAAAGCGGTTTCCCTACCCCCCGGCCGTAGAATTACTAGGTTGAATTTCCAGCCCTTCGGCGTACCTTACCAACGGCTCCAGAATGATGCACCGGCCCGGAATACCCTGGCCCCGACGAGTGCGACTGTTCGATCACATCGAACCCCGCACCCGCCCTCGCACCCGCTCCGATGGAGCGTTGTGCTGGAACCCCCTCGACATCCTCTCGATGGGGGTGAGTGTCGACTGTTAGGTTAGAAAAAACTGAGGACGGGAAAAGAGATGGAAATAGTCTGGAGCCGAGGTCGTAATGGATAAGTAGTATGAGACGTGGCCGTGTGTTGGAGCGAGATGAGCTGATGAGTCAGCTGTCGAAAGAGTGGGATGGCCTGAGGGCGGGCCGTCTTTCGCGCCTGAGCCGCATCCCTGCGGTGGTGCTCATCTATACCCTGGCGTTGTTGTTCAGCTACTGGCTGGCGTTCCAGCTCCGGTTTGATTTTGGGAGGTTGTTGACCGACACCGAGCGGGACTTCATGTGGAAGCCGGCGTTTTGGATGATTCCGCTGAAGCTCGCCTTCCTGTTGGTGATCGGGCAGTTCGCGGGGCTCCTGAGTTACTTCAGCGTGCCGGACCTGCGACGGTTGTTCGGGGCGCTGGCCTTGGCCTCCGCCGTGGCAGGGGTCATCTGGTGGGAGACGGCCGGGGCTGCGGCCCCGCCCCGCACGGTGATCCTCGCCGACTTCATGCTGTCGTTCCTCTTCATCTCGGCCGCCCGGCTGTTTTGCCGCCTGGTCCGGGAGCAGGTCTTCCACTCCGCGGGGTCGCTCGCGAAGGTGCGTCCGCTCCGCGTCGGGGTGATCGGAGCGGGGTACGCCGGGGCGACGCTGGCGCGGGAGCTCGACGTCAAGAAGCACCTTGGCCTTCGCTGTGTCGCGTTCTTCGATGACAACCCCCAGAAGTGGGGCTCGAGCGTGCACGGGATCCGGGTGCTGGGGGCTCCGGAGGTCCTGCTCGAGAACAAGAAGCTGCGGCTCGACAAGGTGATCATCGCGATGCCTTCCGCGGCCGGCCGGAGGGTGCGCGAGATCGTCGCCCTGCTCCAGCAGGCCAAGATCCGTTTTGAGACGGTGCCGACCATCGACCAGCTCGCGACGGGACGCGTGAAGGTCAGCGAGCTGCGTCCCGTGGAGATCGAGGATCTGCTGGGGCGCGATCCCGTGAGGCTGGAGACCGAGGAGATTCGGGCGATCCTTCGCGGCCAGGTCGTGATGGTCACCGGGGCGGGCGGGAGCATCGGGAGCGAGCTCTGCCGGCAGATCGCCTCGTTCAGCCCGGCGCGGCTGCTCCTGATCGAGCAGTCCGAGGTTCAGATGTTCCAGATCGAGCAGGAGCTGATCGGGCTTGGCTACGGGCACCTCATCGCGCCACTCGTGGCCGACGTCTACGACCTGCCCCGGATGCAGGGGATTTTCGACCGCTTTCAGCCCCAGGTCGTCTTCCACGCCGCGGCCCACAAGCACGTGCCGATGATGGAGGCGCAGCCCGTTGAGGCGATCAAGAACAACGTCCTGGCCACCGCGCAGCTCGGGAAGCTGGCCGTCGACTATGGCGTTGACCGTTTTGTCCTGATCTCGACCGACAAGGCGATCAACCCGACGAATGTGATGGGGGCGACCAAGCGGTTCGCCGAGATCTATCTCCAGAGCCTGCACGCCACCGCCGGCGGCCGCACGAAGATCATGGCCGTTCGCTTCGGCAACGTGCTCGGCTCCTCGGGCAGCGTCATTCCGACCTTCCACAAGCAGATCGCCGCCGGGGGGCCGGTCAAGGTCACCCACCCGGATGTCACCCGCTACTTCATGACCATCGCCGAGGCGGTGGGCCTCGTGCTTCAGAGCGCCTCGCAGGGGCAGGGGGGGGAGATCTTCGTCCTCGACATGGGGAAACCGGTGCGGATTGTCGACCTGGCCCGGCAGATGATCGAGCTCCACGGGCTGAAGCCGGGGGTCGACATTGACATCGAGTTCATCGGGCTTCGCCCCGGGGAGAAACTGTTCGAGGAGCTGAGCCACCAGTCTGAGAACTGCATCCCCACGTCGCACCCGAAGATCATGCGGTTCGTCTCCCAGCCTCCGCCGTTCGCCGACATCAGCAACCATCTGATTCACATGGCGCAGGAGATTCACCACCTGGAGGCGGACCATCTCAAGCTCCTGTTGAAGAAAGGGGTGCCCGAGTATCAGCCGTTCCTCCGTCCGGAGGATGTGGTGCGGCCCTTGCCCAACCCCAGTCCCACCCCCACCTATATCGCCACGGCCTGAGTGAGCAGGGCGGGGCGGGGGCGTTGGCGGGCGGGGGTCACGCGGCGAGGCGCTGCGGGGTTGCTTCGGCTTCGCCTCTCTCCCGGTCCTGCTCCTTGGCGCGCTGTCCCGGTCGTCCCGCCGCGGCTGCCCAGAGGCCCAGCCCTGTCAGGGTTGTGAGCGTGATTCCGAGTCCCAGCCGGAACCCAGGATCGATGTAGCGAAGCTCCACCCGGCTCAACCCCGCGGGGAGCGGAACCGCCTGGAATGCGTGATTGGCCCGAACCAGCGGAACCGGCTTCCCGTTGACCCAGGCTTTCCAGTACGGCGAGTAGCTTTGGGCGATCGTCAAGAGCCCTGGAGCAGCCATGTCGGCGGAGGCCGTGATCCGGTCCGAGCGAAAGCTGCTGGCCGTGATCCGCCCGTTGACCCGGGAGGTCCAGGGGGTCGTGGCGCGGGCCGAGTCCGGGAACCAGACCTCCTCCCCCGGGGTGAACGAGGGTGAGAGGACCCGCTCGACCAGGTTCGACTCGGTGTCGAAGCGGGCCGCCGCCCCGACCTGCAGCCAGCCGCGCGCCGTCGGGCGCCGGATCCATCGGGTGGGGTCCTCGGGGAGGTTCACCCAGGCCACTCCCAGGAAGTCGAGAAGCCCGGTGCAATTGGTGTTCCCAAATTTGTAGATCTCCCGTTCCAGGTCCCGCTGCAGGCGGATCGGAAGCGTGGAGGAGCCGTTCACCTTGGCAATTCCATCCGCCAGGTTGAGGTGGGACCAGAGGGCGAGATGCCGTGTGACGACCCGATTCTCCGCGCCGCTCAGCCGTACGGTGGACATCACCTTTTCCACCGCCGGGGGGATGAAAACCCGCTCCTCCCCCGGGACGGGACGGGGAACCCCGTTGGCGGCCGGCCAGGCCCCCGGGCTGAATGCCCCGGCGTTCATCTGTGGGGCGAGGGTCTGGTTGTGAGTTGTCCCATCGAAGGCGATCACCCCGCACGCGAGGATCAGCGCCACCCCCGAGGTTGGGCCGGGCCGATAGATGCATCCCCAGAAACAGAGCCCAAACAACCCGAGACACCCCAGCCGGGCAAGCCCGTTGGACCAGGCCCACTCCCCGCCCGGAGTCCCCCACCAGGCGACGGCTGCCACGAGCAGGGCGAGGCCTGCGTAGGGAATCAGGAGGCGCCTCCATCGGAACCACCCCGAGTCGAGCCACCGGTCGACCATTGCCCACCCGTGGGCCGCCAGAAACGGAATCAGAAACGCCGGCAACAGGGTGAACTTCACCGGGTATTGCATCTTGTGGAGCGCCGGAACAACCGACGCCACCCAGGGGTGGAGGAGGGAGTTTTCCCCCATCGCCATCCACCAGCAGAAAAGGGTCAGGCAACCCAGGCCCCGCAGCAGGCGGTCCCGTGTCCAGAGCACCGCAATGCACGCGAGAAACATCGGTCCCAGCCCGAGGTAGTAGGAGTTGAGGAACCCCTGCCCGAGCTGCATCTGCGGGATTTCATCGCTCGGGGGACCGGAGCGGAACGTCGGGACCAGGAGGTTCGCCCAACCCCAGGCGGGAATGGCCCAGCGCGTCGGCTTGAAGTCCCCCATCCGGTGCGACTGGGCGAGCAGCTCGGCAAAGGGAAGGAGCTGCACGGCCGCCACGGCGGCCGTAAGCACCACGAGCATCACGAATCTCCCGGCGAGAGCGGGGCGGGTTCCGACGTGCGGAACCGGCGGGCGTGAGGTGAGATCGGAGAGCAGGGTCACCCCTAGGACCACCCAGGTCAGGAGGATCAGCTCGGGCGCACCGGTCAGCATCTGGAGTCCCCCGATGACGACCGGGGCGATCAGCCGTCGGCCCCCCTCCAACCAGGCAGGCCGAGCCGTGAGGACCAGCCACGGGAGCCATCCCAGGGCCACCGTGTAGTTCGGCCAGACGAGGCAGGAGAGGCTCACCCCATTGAACGCATACGCCACCCCCGCCACGGCGGCAGACCCGGGGTGTGCGGTCCAGCGACGGAGAAGGCAAAACATGCCCATTCCGCCGAGAAATATGTGCCCCAAAGCAAACAGGTTCAGCGACCAGGGGAGCGGTGCCACGGCGAACAGGAGGGAAAAGGGATAGCAGGCGAGGGTTCCCCATTGGGCCAGGAACGGGGCGCCGCAGTTGCTGAGCGGGTTCCAGAGGGGCCATTCCCCCTGCCAGAATGAGCTCTGAAGGTGTTGCGCCACCGGCAGCGCCATTGCGCTGAAGTCAGAATACCAGAAGGACTTGGATCCGCTCAGGACCGCCGGGAAGGAGGCTCCCAGGAGGATCAGCAGGAAGACCGCAAATCGCGCCGGGGTCACCCAGGGGGTGGAGGCGCCGCGGGGGGTGGATGGGTCGGGTGGTGTCACGGCTCTGGAGGAGTGTGGACCAAGTCCCGTGCCAAGTTGCCCGAGGGTGGGCACAGAATCTGCGGGCAAAGGGGATATGGGTGCCCCAACCAATCCCGTGACGCTGTCGACCCAGGAGATCACCGAGCTGGTCCGCCAGCTGGCCGATGCCCGGCACGACATCAATAACGCCTTGTCCTTGATCTCCGCCGCCTCGGAGCTGATCCGGATCAGCCCGGAGAATACTCCCAAGATGCTTGGCACCCTCAACGAGCAACCCCAGAAGATCAGCGCCTCGATGCAGCGATTCAGCCATTCCTTGGAGGTGAAGCTCGGGACCCGTCAGCCGTAGCGGTGGGGGCTTGGCGCGGGTAGGGCGGGGGCGCGGTAACCTCGACATTCCCCCCGGCGTCTGGCATTGCAGTGGCCGTGGGGAGTGGCGGTTGGGAATCCGGGCACGCCCGGACCGTGGGGTGGCTTCCCACCCCCGGACTGCACGGCACTGCGGTGCGACCGGTGACTCGACTTTGTGATATGAAATGGCACTGTTTGATCTCGAATTCTCGGCGTGTGAACCCGCTTCGGGGCATGCTCCTTGGCCTGTTATGCGGGGTGGCGACCCGGGTTCTGGCGGCTGATTCCCCGGCCGCCGCCCCCGGGACACCGTCCAAACCTGAGGCACCCCCCGCGGTGGCCCCGGTGCCGGCAGCTCAGCCACCGCACGAGGCTCGTCCGGTGACGCCCGAGGAGCGGAAGGCGCTGTTGGAGCGGATGGCTGAACGGCAAGCCGGCCGGGGGGTCGCGCCAGCCGCCACCCCCGAGGAGCGGGAGAAGCGTCGTCAACTGATCCAAAAGCGGTTTGAAGCCGGCCTGGAGGCGCTCCGCAAAAAGGAGAAGGAGGGGCCCCTGACCCCGGAGGAGAAGGTGCGCCTCAAGCGGCTTGAGCAGCTGGCGGAGAACTTTCGAAAGGCAAAGACCGCCAACATCTCGCCGGGGGCGATTCCCCCTCCGCCTCCCGGGACGCCCCCTCCTGCCGGCGGGCCGAGGCCCGTCGCCCCTCCCGAAAAGCCGAAGCAGTAACGCACTGCATGTCGGCAGGCGAACCATGGCAGACTCCCGCAGACCGACGATCGAGTGATCACCATCCCGAGCGTGACTGAGGGAAAGACCGACGCGGAACTGATCGCCGAGGTGCTCAAGGGGGACTTGGGCAGCTTCGAGCCGATCGTGGCGCGCTATTCCCCACGCCTCTTCGGCACGGCCCGTCGCTACGCGCGCCGCGAGAGCGAGGTGGAGGACATCGTTCAGGAGATCTGGTCCAAGGTCTTCCAGAAGCTTTCCACCTGGCGGGGCGACGCCCCGTTTGAGCATTGGCTCATGCGGCTGGCGGTCCACACCTGCTACGACTTCCTCCGCCAGCATAAGCGCAATCGTGAGGATACCCTCACGGACCTCACCCGGGAGGAGGAGGATTGGCTGGAGCGGTTTGCCGCCGACCCGGGGCAGGCCCCCGAGGATGCCGATGCCGCCCGCCTGCTTGTGGCCCGTCTCCTGGAGCAGCTTTCCCCCGCCTCCCGTCTCGTGATCACGCTCCTCGAGATCGAGGACCGGTCGGTGAAGGAAATCGCGGCCATCACCGGATGGTCGGTTCCCCTGGTGAAGGTCCGGGCATTCCGGGCCCGGGCTGAGATGCAGAAGTGCCTGCGTCGCGTGGCGCAGGAAAAGTACCTGTAACCTGAGCCCCCCGGGGGGCGTCGATTAGGGGTGGACCGGGGTGGCGAGGTGGCCGCTGGCCGCGGGGGGTGCCCCGTCCGGGCCCCGGGCCGCCCGCTGTCGAGATGCTATGTGTTGTGTGATATGAACCTGGAACAACTGCATAAGAAGCTGATCGGTGCCGCGCGGCTCCAGCCGCCGGACACCGGGGTCCCTTATGCCTTTGAGCAGCGCATCCTCGCCCGTCTCCGTCGGTCCCCCGTGGTGGCTGACCCTTGGTTTGAGTGGGCCCGGTCGCTCTGGAGGGCCTCGGTGCCGTGCATTGCGGTGCTGGTGCTCATGGCGGGGTGGAGCTGGCATTCCGGGGGACTCGGCAGCTCGTTGTCGCACGAGCCAGGGTTCTCCGCCGAGGACCTCGAGCTGGCCGTGCTTGATGCCGTCGACACTCCGGAGGGAGCGGAGGAGGATTTGTGAGCAGCTGGAAACCGATCCTGGCGGCACTGGTGATTTTCACGACGGGGTTTTTCGCAGGCGTCCTCTTTCCCCGGCCCTCGACCCCGTCGGTGGCCCCCGTGGTCAAGCTGACCCCTCCGGCCTTGCTGCCCGATGGCAAACGGTATGAGGCGATCCGACGGATGGCCCTCGACCTGAAGCTCACCGAGGAGCAGCGTCGGAACGTGGAAACCCACATCCGGGAGAGCCAGGAGCGGACCCGGGCGATCTGGGAGCTGGTCGGCCCTGAGGTCCAGGAGGAGTTTCGTCGGCTTAGGACCGATGTTGGCAGGGAGCTGAGCCCCGAGCAGCACCGCCAGTTTGAAGCGCGGCTTCGCAAGGCCCGCCGCGTGGAGCGCCCCAAGGCGGGGGAGGAGGCGACCAACGCCGCCGCCCCTGCGGTCCTCCCCGCCCCCCACCCTTGATTCCCGACGTTGTTCCTTCCCCCACCCGCCTGCCCGCGTCGAGGGATGGGATCGCAACCTTTCCCCCGCCGCAGTGTCTCTTCCGGAGGAACGGGAACTTCCCAAAATCTAGGATTTCCCTCCGCGGGCCGATCCCGTTAGTCTCCGCCCACATTCTCTGAGCATGCGAACACTACCCGTCCAACTCTCTCTCCTCGGCAGGCTTCTGCTGGCCATGGTTCTGACCTCGGTCTCCCTGGCCGCCGCGGTCAAGGATGCCCCGTTTCTCCAGGACTCGTCGGTCAAGTTCACGCTCTCCGCGGAGCTTTCCGGCGCCCGGCTCTCCAAGGTGGTCGTTGACCGGGATGGCGTGGTGTTTGTCCTGACCGACAAGGGGGTGGCTCGCCTGTTTGACACGACGCTTGCCCTGGACCGGAGCTTTCGCCCACTGGCCGGGACCGTCGCCCGCGACATCGCCCTCCACAATGGCGACGTCTACTACCTCTACGAGGAGCGGTTTCTCTCCAATGGGTCGGCGGGCGAACCGTATGCACCCCTTCCCAAGGCCCCGTACACCGGGCTGACCCTGGCGGAGCAGAACACGGCGCTCCTGGTCTCGGAGGGAAAGCTCCTCCGATGGTTCCAGGGGCGGATCGGCAAGGTGGAGGGGATCGAGGGGCAGGTGGGGGGGGTGATCATCCCGTACCGGAACGAGTTCTTTGTCGCCAGCGGCTCCACCGTTTACCGGGTCTATGGCACCCGGGCCAAGCCTTTCGTCCAGGCGGAGTCCCCGGTGACCGCCCTCTGCATCCGGGGTGTGGAGCTCCTGGTCGGGACCACGAACGGCATCCTCGGAATCAGCCCCAATGATGCCAAGGTGATGACGCCGCTCAACACACGGCTCCCGTGCAACGCCATCACCTCCCTCGACTGCCAGCCGCTCTCGGACGTCTGGGTGGGATCGCAGGAGGGTGTCTTCAGGCTCACGAAGTCCGGCCAGATCTCCTACTACGCCTCCAAGCGGTGGCTTTCGGACGACCGGGTGATCGACCTTCAGCAGGGGCCCGACGGCGACGTCTACGTCCTGACGGCCGCCGGTCTCTGCAAGATCAATTTCGAGGCGATGACTCTCCAGGACAAGGCGGCGATCTTCGACAGGAAGGTTCGCCAGCGGCACAACCGGTACGGGTTCGCCTCCGAGCTGCGGCTCTCCCGTCCTGGCGATCCCACGAGCGCGGAGATGATCGACACCGACAACGATGGAAGCTGGAGCAACTATTACATGGCCAGCCAGGCCTTTCGCTATGCCGCCACGGGCGAGGCGGAAGCCCGGTCGAATGCCTGGCAGGCCTTTGCCGCCATGGAGCGGCTCGAAAAACTTCCCGGCCTGAAGGGCTTCCCGGCCCGCACCTTCGAGCGCAAGGGGTTCAAGTTCTCCGATCCCGACCGTTGGCGGGATGCCGCGGGCACCGGGACGAACTGGGAGTGGAAGGGGCACACCAGCAGCGACGAGATCGCCGCCCACACCTTCGGATGCGCGATCATGTTCGAGGTGGCCGCCAAGAATCCCGCCGAGCGGGAACGGGTCACCCGGTTCTACGAGAAAATCGTGGGCCACATCCTGACCCACGACTGGTACCTCATCGATTCGGATGGCAAGCCGACCCTCTGGGGCCGGTGGCATCCGGACTATGTGAACCATTACCCCCCGACCATCGGGGACCGCCGCCTGAACAGCGCCGAGATTGTCGCCAGCCTCGAGCTCGCGTTCAAGATGACCGGCAAGGACCTCTACAAGCGGAAGGCCTACGAGCTCCTCGACAAGTATGGGTACCTCACCAACATCCTCACCAGCGTGACGAACGTTGCCCCCACCCCGGGGTTCATCCACGAGGGGACCGACATGGGGGATGTCTGGAACCACTCGGACGACCTCCTCAGCTTCGTCACCTATTGGGTGCTCCATCGGTTCGCGTTCACCGAGGACCTGCGCACCCAGTACTTCCGGACCATCCGGGATCACTGGCAGATCGAGAAGAACGAGCGCAACCCGCTCTGGAATTTCATCTACATGGGATGCGGCGGACGCGACTACGACCTGGAGGGGGCGATCTGGACCTTGCGGAAGTTCCCCCTGGACATGGTCTCCTGGAGCATTCGCAACCGGCAGAGAAAGGACATCACCCCGCTTCAGCCGAACTTCCGTCAGCAGGAGCTCAAGGAACTCCTCCCCCCGGGGGAGCGCCAGATCACGAGGTGGAACACCGGCCCGTTTGTGCTGAACGGGGGCGATGGCGGCCACACCGAGTTTGCGGGGGATGAGTATCTTCTTCCCTACTGGATGGCGCGCTATCTCCGGATTCTCCGCTGAGGCCGGCTTCCGGAGCGAGACTTGGCGCAAGGCGTCCCGGTCACCCCGGGGCTGGCTGCCCCTCCCGCCACCCCTGCGCAGGCAGGCGGGCGGGCCGGGCTGCTAATGAAGCGTCGGGTGAAGTCGGGGCTCCCGGATGAGCTTTGCATCCAGATCGAGGTAGTAATCGAGCCGTCGATCCGCCTCGGCCTCGTTGATCTCGCGTGCCATGAGCCAGTAGGTGGCGTAGTGGTTGCCCTCCGACTCCACCAGGCTCCCGTAGAACTCCGCGAGCTCCGGGTCCACCTCTTTCAGCCCCTGGGCGAGGACCTGAAACTTCTCACAGCTGCGTCCCTCGATGAGGGCGCAGCAAATCAGGTGGTCGATCGCCTGATCCCGGTTGCCCGACCGGACGCTGTGCATGAGGCCCGTGATCCATCGGCTAGGGTAGGGTTGGGTGAACGGGATCCGACGCGCCTCGAGGAGCTTCAAGACCAGCTCGAAGTGCTGCAGTTCCTCGATGGCGATGGCGTTCAGCGCGTGGACATGTGGGAAGAGGTCACGGTATTTCTCGAGGCTGATCGAGGTGGTCGCCGCTTTCCGCTCCAGGTGGGCGTGGTCGACGAGGATCTCCGGAATGTGGGCAATGACAGACGGCAGCCAGTCGGCGGGGATCTTTTCACGCAGCATCAGCATGGCTCTGGTTTTAGCCAACCGGGCGTGGGTTGAACACCTAGAAAGGGAACCGGGGCCTCCTTCTGAAGCTTCGACGCCACGTCGTTTGCTTTCAGCTTGGAAGGGGTCCATCCACCCCCCATGCTGGGGGCCGCCGGGTGGTAGGGGACCGATTTTTTTGGTAACCCTCCGCCGCCCAACGTGTCTTAGAGAGGTGTCTATGGATCAACAGTCCAATAATCTCCCGCAGACTTCGGGTGTCCGACCCGGACGGGGCCCTATCGGCGGTCTCTCCATCGCGAACGCCTTCACCCTCATCGAGCTGCTCGT
>DMJJ01000524.1 GCA_003452185.1 Verrucomicrobiales bacterium
CCGAAGTACTCCGTCCGCGCCTCGTTCATCGTCGAATACGCGATGTAATTCCGCATGAGGGTTTTGTCGGACCAGGGGCCGTGGAGGATCCAGTCGGACTCGGCCGGCATCCCAAGGATGGAAACCGCCTTGTCGGCGTTGTTGTTGTCCCAGGTTTCCCAGGCATAGGAATGCTGGTCGAAGCCCGCGGAGCTCTCCCCACGGACGTGGAACCCGGAGCGGCCCTCGAAGTCGGGGGCCCCGGCGATGCTGCTGTGGCCGGTGGCCGGGTCGGTGTCGAACATCACCGCGTAGGCAGGCCAAAAGGCCCCGATGACCGAGCTGCCCGCGTTGCGGCCCGAGCTATCGACCGCAACCCCAAAACTGTCGGCCACCAGGATCGGGAGGCTCGAGGAGAACGGTTTTCCGGTGCCGGCGAAGTTCGCCATCGTCGGGTCCATGCTGAGGAAGGTTCGGCTGCTGACGCTCCCCGGCAGAAGCCCCGGCGTGAAGACCCGCGCCCGGATCGTGGTGGTGTTGGTCAGGGAGAAGGGAGCGGTGTAGGCCGGGGAGGAGGCGCTCGGGATCGTGTTGTTCAGGGTGTAGCGGACCACGGAGCCGGGGGCCTTGGGGGTCGTGATGGCAACCACCAGGGGATTGGGCCCCATGAACACCCCGCCGGGGCGGGAAAAGAGGACGCTCTCCGCAGGCGGGCCGTCGGCCACCAAGCTCACGTTCTTGCGTCCCGGGGTTGGGGTCTCCAGGTAACCCACCGTGCGGCTCACCCCAACCTCCCCATAGGCGATGTCGGGCTTCTGGGGACCGTAATTGAACTCGGAGGCCAGGGATCCGTCGGGACGCACCAGCGCGAGGTATCCGCCCGACTTCTGGAGGGTGAAGTTCGCGTGAAGCTGGCCGTTCGTCAGGGAGCGGTCCTTGCCCGAGGCGTAAACGATCACGTACTTGTTGGTCCCGAAGGGCAGAGCCGGAAAGGCCCACTTCTTCGGCACGTTCTGATCGTTCGTCAGGAACCAGCCGTCAAGGGAGGTCGCCGCCCCCCCGTTGTAGAGTTCGATCCAATCGGAGGTATCCACATCTTCATCCTCGTACGACCCCTGGTTGTCGGCCACGAACTCGAGGATCACCGGCCCGCCGGTCGGGATAACCGGGGCGTTCAGGGTCTTGATGCTGAAGTTGTCGATCGTGATTTCCTGGGAGGCGGCGGTGCCGGTACGGGCTGAGAGGGCGGTGCGATCCCCGATGTGGGCAACGAACCCGGGAAGCGCCAGGTTCTCAATCACGTTCGTCCCGGAGTAGGCGACATCCAACCCCTGGGCATCCCAGTGGAGGGTCACCTTCCGGAGCGTGGTGTCATAGGCAAAGGTCTGGGGGACGGAGGCGATGAGCACCCGGTCCGAATAGACGGAGATCTCGCCATTGGTGCGCCCGGCAGCGCTATCCACGAGAGTCTTGAAGCTGACCACCAGCCCCTCCTTGAGGGCATAGCCGATCTCCCCATCCCCGTCGGTGTCGGTCGGGATGTCGCCGAAGTTGATCGAGAACCCGTTGCCCGGGGTTCCCGCGGCAGTCATCTTGAGCTGGAAATCGATCGTCAGGTTCACGATGTCCTGACCGGGATCGATGTCGGGAAACTGGAGCGCGCTGGTCGTGCCCATCACGCCGTCCTGGGTGAGGCGAAACGCGTTGGCCTGCACCGACGCAACCGGCGCCGGCGGGGTGCCGGCCGATGGGGTGAGGAGGGTGGCCCCGTCATTCCAGAGCGCGGAACCGGGCAGGGTGCCGTTCGCGAACGTGAACCCCTGAAGGTAGCTCCCGGCAAGGAGGCTCACCGGGCTGGCGACCAGCAGCGGGAGTAGCAGCACCCAGGAGAGCCGGCCGAGGAGCCCACGGTGGGGAAATGAGGTGGAGCGAGACATACAGGGTGGTTGGTACGATGATACTCTCATGGCTTCCGCATCCGGGTACAGCACACCGGTGCTGGAATGCTCATGTCTGATTATCGGCGAGTGTCACAGAAACGTGACACGCTGTCCATCACCGACCGGAGGAGATGAACTCCAGGAGGTCGGCCAGCTCCTGGGGGGACATGCCTTGCTCCAACCCCTCGGGCATCAGGGAGATGCCGGACGGGGAGAGGGTCTTGATCTGGGAACGGGAGAGTTTCACCTCCAGGCCGTCGGTGGTCCGGAGGGTCACGGCCTCCGCCCCCTCGGCCAGGAGAAGCCCCGTGACGGAGTCCCCGGAGCGGGTTTCGGCGTTGTAGGCGAGGTAGGCCGGAGCCACCTCCCGGTTCGGGTCGAGGATGTTGGTCAACAGCTTCTCCTTCCCCATGGAGCGAACCGACTCAAAGTCGGGGCCGATCGCACGCCCGGCCCCGGCGACCCGGTGACACCCGGCGCACCGCTGCTCGTAGACCTTGCGCCCCCGCCCGGCATCGGAGGCCAGGGCCAGGGCGGGGAGAAACTGGTTCACCACCTCCTGGCGACTCCCGGCACGGGGGGGACCGAAGAGGGTTCCCACCCGCGACTCGATGAGAGGGTCGGTCGAGGCCCGCAGCCGTTGCACATGCTCGGCGCTCAGTTCGGTCCGGGCCACCCCGCCTCGATCGAGCGCATCGAGCAACGACTCCGTCCAGGGACGCCGCCGGAGGAGCCACGTGAGGAGATCCGACCGGAGTCCCCGGTCCACTTTCTCCCACCGATTGAGCACCGCCCCTGCGGCCTCCGGGACCTGCACGGTGGTCAATGCCTCGAGGGCCGCCCGCTGCACCCGCGCGGGACGCGTCGCCTCGAGGGCTGCCGCAATGCGACCCCCTCCGATCGCGAAGGGCATGAAGCCGAGCAGGCGGAGCGCCGCCACCTGGGCTTCGATTGCGGCAGGGTCGCCGCCTCCCCGCTCGGCCAGCTCCACGGCCTTGGAGTAGTGACGGGAGAGCTCGGGACCCGGGTCATCGCGGTGGGGCATCAGGCGCCCGCCCGCGCGATGCAGCCCGGAGGCCATCTCGCCAAGAAGGGTGACGCTTGTGGTCGAGGGCTCGAGCCCGGCCAGTCGCGCGGCCAAGGCCTCGACCTCCGGGGGACGATGCCGGGTGCTGATCATCCGCGTCAGGCCCATGAGGGCAGGAAGGGCGTTGGCGTTGGTCGCGACCGGCCCCCCCGGGGTGAGGAGCTCCTCGAGCAGGGGGACGGCCTCCTCCCCAAGGGCGTTAAGGGCGGGGGGAATGAGCCCCTGCCCCGCCTCCGAGGAAAGGAGCAGCTCCCGGAGGACCGGAGCCTTGCCGCGGTTGTTCACCAGGGAGAGAGTCCAGGCCAGCTGGCGACGCACGTCGAGGTTCGGATCGTGGGCCAGCGGGGCCAGCCCGGACCAGAGCTTGGAGGAGAGCCCCCCATCGACGCGATGGAGCTCCGCCAGGCGGATCGCCTGCTCGCGGACCACGGGAGAGGGGTCGCCCAGCCCCCTGGCAAGGACCTCATCACTGAGGGAGCCGAGCCCCTCCAGGGCCCAGAGGGCGTGCATCCGGCCGAGCTCGGATCGCGAGCGACGCGCCAGCCGCTCCAGCCCCGGGACGGCCTTCCGGTCGGCGCGTTCGAAGAGAAGCCGGCTCGCGGTGTCGCGATGCCACCCGTTGGGATGCTCAAGGAGCGCGACCAGGTCGGAGAGGCTCGCGTTGTGGAGCGCGGGCGGGCGGGG
>DMJJ01000613.1 GCA_003452185.1 Verrucomicrobiales bacterium
CAGATCTTGTCCATCCGGTTGTCATGACACCCGCAATCGGCGGCGGCCGCCTTGTAGAAATCGCCATGGGCAATGACCGCACGCATCGCGTTCTGACCGCCCGCCGACCCGCCGTAGATCCCGACCCGCGAGAGATCCATCCAGGGACGGGTTGCCGCGGCGGCCTTCATCCAGGCAATCCGGTCCGGAAACCCCGCGTCGCCAAGGTTCTTCCAGCAAACGTCGTGAAACTTCTTCGAGCGGTTGGATGTCCCCATCCCGTCCACCTGCACCAGGATGAACCCGAGCTCCGCCATTTCCTGGCCGCGATGCAATCGTCGCCATTCCTTCGGCACATAGGAGTCCTGCGGCCCCGCATAAATCTGCTCGATCACGGGATACCTCCTGGCCGGGTCGAACCCCATCGGCCGATGGATCACCCCATGGATGTCCGTCACCCCATCGCGTCCCTTGGCGACGAACACCTCCGGAGGCCGCCACCCCAGACGCCTGAGCGGGGCATCATCGGCCTCCTCCAGCTTCGCGATCAGGCGTCCTGTTTCCCCCTCCCGCAACTCCACCACCGGGGGGCGATCGACCCTCGACCAGGTGTCGACAAAGCACTTCCTCCCAGGGGACCAATCGACGGTGTGGGTCCCGTCCCCCTCGGTGAGGATTGCGAAGCCGGTGCCGTCCAGGTTCACCCGGCAGAGGTGGACAAAGTAGGGATCCTGCCCTGGCCGCACGCCCCCGGCGCGAAACCAGACGCGCCGGGAGACGGGGTCAACATGGTCCACGCCGCGGACCACCCACTCCCCCTGGGTGATCGGGTTCTTCACCCTTCCCGTCCGGGTGTCGCAGAGGTAAAGGTGGTTCCACCCGCTCCGCTCCGACATCCAGATCAGCTCCTGCGAGGGCTCAAGAAGCTCGTGGTACTGTTTGAAGGCGTAGTCGAAAAAGGTCGGACACGCCTCGTCGACCACCGGCATGATGGACCCGGTCTTGCCGTCAATGGCCAGCACCCGCATCACCTGGTGTCCCCGCTGGTTGTACACGACCAGAAACCGCCCCGAGTCGGCCTCCCATCCCAGGGGCTCCATCTCCCACGGGTTCGGGAAGAGGGCGTCGCTGAGCGGGATTTCCACCCCCTTCTCGACATCGAAGAGATGGGGTTTGCGCTGCGGGATCCGATCTCCCGGTTTGAGGTAATCGATGCTCTCAAGCTTCGGCTGGAGCTGATCCGCGGGGCTGCTCTCGACGTAATAGACCTTGTGCTCCTGCGGCCTCATGTGACGCCAGGCGATCAGCCGCCTTGAGTCTGGAGACCAGACCACGTCAGCCGAGTACCCGTCGTCGATGTTCCCCTCCCGGCTCAGGACCCGGTCCGGCCCATGGCCTTGCCCGAGTGCCTGGAGGTGGAGATTGTGATCGCGCACGCTCGCCTGCCATCGCCCATCCGGGGAACGTCCCTCCCGCCGCTGCCCGTCGCCCTCGGCTCCCTCCCGCTTGGGGGCGGGCGTGGGGGGATCGATCCTGGAAAGGGTTCCGCTCCGGGGTTCGAATCGCCAGCGGCCCGGGTCGAGGCGGAACTCCAGTCGCTCGAGCGAGGCCGACACCTCCAAGTCGCGGAGGTCGAGCCGCCCCGGGTCGACCGCGTGGCCGACGGCCTTGGCGAGGGCCTCGGCCAGAACCTTGGGATCAACGAGCGGGCGGCGCTCCCCGGAGCCGCTCTCCACCAGGAGATGCTCCCACGTTCCCCCGGGGAGCTCCCGTCGATACCAGAGCCGCTCCCCCTCCCCCACCCAATGAACCTTCACCCGGGTGTTGAGGACCTTGTCGCGGGTCAGGGAGTCGAGCCCCTTGGCACGCTCGTAGTCCGCCGCCGTCCCCTGGCCGGCGGCCTGGAACCCGACGGCCGCCCCCGCCAGGAGGAGGATCAAGGGGAGAACAGGGCGGAGCGACCCCCGGGGCCGGGGCCACCAGGAGACCTCGGAGATCCGAACCCTGCGGGACGAAGCCACGGGTGGCTGGACGGGGGGAGTCTTCATTGAAAACTGAGCGCGCGCCGACCCCGGGTTGCCCCCACCCGCGATCGCTCCGGTTCATCCCCCCGACCCAGGCCAGGGTCAGTGAGGCTTGTCGTGGGAGGCAGCCGGCGCCACCGCCGCGGGGTGCGCATCGGAGCCGGAGTCGTGCGCATGCGGCTTGATCAGGAATCCGTATCCCGCAAGCGCCACCCCAAGGAGGGTTGCAGTGATCCCGATCTGATAAAAGAGCCTCATCTCCGTGAGCAGCGTCAGGGAGCAAAGGACCACCGCGATGTGGAGCGCCACCTCGGCGAACTCGAACTGGTGATGCCGGTGGGCGGCGAGCTCCGCGGCCTGGCGGTCCCCCTCGGAGTCGGACCGGATCTTCTCGTTCTCCTTCTCGTACTCCGAATTCTTCGCCTTGAGCCGGGACCGGGTCTCCTCAAGCAGCTTACGCTGGGCGTCGGTCGGGGCCCCGGCCATCTCCCGGTCGATCCGCGCGATCTCGAGCTCGTTCATGTAGCTCCGCTGGCGCTTCGACTGGTACCAGGAGAAGCCGTTCGAGGCCTCCACCTGCTTGATGATCATCTCGTTCGACTGGTTGTTGGCCAGCGAGGTGACGACGGCCATGATCACCGCCACCACGGAAATAAAGATACCGATCTTCTTCTGCTCGTGATTCTCCGCATGATGCGGAACGTCGTGTCCATGACCTGACATATGTGACGCGGGGAAATAGCCGGGTTTTCAGCGGGAGCCAAGAAAAACCGGCAGACCCCGGGCGGTGCGACAACCGACGGCGTGAGCCCCTCCCGCGGGCCAGGCCTGAAAGGCCGGGGCTTCCATCCGCCTCGGACTCCCCTGAGACGGACCATGCCCCGCGCCCCCCTCG
Source organism: Verrucomicrobiales bacterium (assembly GCA_003452185.1). Classification (GTDB taxonomy): domain Bacteria; phylum Verrucomicrobiota; class Verrucomicrobiia; order Limisphaerales; family UBA11320; genus UBA11320. The sequence goes on from DMJJ01000613.1 coordinate 2,899, forward strand.
CGGGGAGCCAGGCCCCCCGGGCGTTCTTGACATCCCCCCCGTCGGGACGGCTATTTCAGCCCCATGAACCTTGCTTCCCGGCCCCTGCTGATCCTCGTGGCCCTCGGCCTCCTGGCCTCCACCCCGCGTCCCTGCGCCGCCGGGGAAGTGGTGTTCCCGGATCCGGTGAAGGCCCATGCCGAGGTCGTGGAGACCCTTGCCCGGCTGATCCGCATCGACACCGTCAACCCGCCCGGCAACGAGACCCGGGCGGCCGAGGCCCTCAAGTCGATCCTCGACGCGGACGGGATCCCCTCCGAGATCCTCTCCCTGGTGCCGGGACGCGGGAACCTGGTTGCCCGCATCAAGGGGAACGGCTCCAAGAAACCGCTTCTTCTGATGGGGCACACCGATGTCGTGGGGGTGGAGCGGGGCCGCTGGACCGTCGACCCGTTCGGGGCGGAGATCAAGGAGGGATACATCTACGGCCGGGGGGCGGGGGATGACAAGAGCATGGTGGCGGTCTGCTTCGAGGTGTTCCGGGCCCTTCACCGGTTGAAGGTCCCCCTCGACCGGGATGTGATCTTCCTGGCCGAGGCGGCCGAGGAGGGAACCCCCCACGAGGGGATCGACTTCATGGTGGCCAGGCACTGGGAGAAGATCGCCTGCGAGTTCGCCCTCAACGAAGGGGGCCACATCCACACGACCAACGGCGTGGTGCAGTACGTCGGCGTGGCCACCACGGAGAAAGTCCCCCGCCAGGTCCTCCTCTCAGCCAAGGGGACAAGCGGCCACGGGTCGCGTCCCCGGCTCGACAACGCCGTGGTCCACCTCTGCGCCGCGGTCGCCAAGCTGGGGGAATGGCAGCCCCCGATGCGCCTCAACGAGACCACCCGGGCATTCTTCCAACGCCTCTCGACGATCACCCCGCCCGAGGAGGCGTTCCTCCTCTCGCATCTCGAGGACCCCGCCGTCACCGAGCTCGTGCAGTCGAAGATCCGGGCATCGAACCCGGGCTACAACTCGATGCTCCGGACCTCCATCTCCCCGAACATCATCAAGGCGGGGTTCCGCTTCAACGTCATCCCGGCCGACGGGCTCGCAACGCTCGATGTCCGGTGGCTCCCGGATGAGAACGTTGAAGCGTTCATCGAGGTCCTTCGAAAACTTGTCAACGACCCGGCGGTGGAGATCACCCTTGCGGAGCCGGGAAGCCGGAAACCGACGCCGCCCTCGAGCATCACGAGCGAGATGTTCGCCGCCCTCGAGGCGAGCCAGCGGAAGCTCTTCCCGGGCGCCGTGACCGTGCCAACCCTGCTCACGGGGGCGACCGACTCCGCGCAACTCCGGGAACGGGGGGTGCAGGCCTACGGGCTGGGAAGCCTCGGGAGTGAGGAGGATGGGGCCCGGATCCACGGGAACGACGAGCGGGTCACCGTCGATGGCGTGGGACGGTTCTTCGATTTCCTGTACGACACGGTGGTCCGCATCGCAGCCTCGCCCCAGTGACGGGGCCCGACTCATCCGGAGAGTCGCCCCACCCACCTTCCGCCTTTGGCGCCTGCCCCCCGGCGGTGGGGCGAGGCTCCGGCGAGCCGCCCCCCGGCAACGCAGGCTAGGCCCCGCACGGCCGACCGCAGCCACACCCCGCCGCGGCAGGCGCCGCGGGGGAACCCTGCGCTCCCTCCGCGGGGTCGTAGTTGAGATACGGCCCGAGCCACCGCTCCACCTCCTGGAGAGGCATCCCCTTCCGGAGGTGGTAGTCGAGCACCTGGTCGCGTCCCAGCTTGCCGACCGCGAAATACTTCGACTCGGGGTGGGCGAAGAAGAGCCCGCTGACGCTGCTCCCAGGCCACATGGCATAGCTCTCCGTGAGGCGCATCCCGGTCCGCTGCTCCACCTCGAGAAGCTTCCAGAGGGTTCCCTTCTCGGTGTGATCGGGGCAGGCAGGATACCCCGCCGCCGGGCGGATCCCCCGGTACTGCTCGTCGATCAACTGCTCGATCGAGAGGTTCTCCGACTTCCCGAAGCCCCATTCCCGCCGCACCCGGTGGTGCAGCCACTCGGCGAAGGCCTCCGCCAGCCGGTCGGCCAGAGCCTCGGCCAGGATCACATGGTAATCGTCGTGGTCCTTGCGATAACGGGCCACGAGGGCCTGGAGCCCCTCCCCCGACGTGACGGCAAAGGCTCCGAGGTGATCGATGGGGCCGCCGCCGGCCCGCGGGGCGATGAAATCGGCCAGGGACCGATGCGGCTGCCCGTCCGGCTTCTCGGCCTGCTGCCGGAGGAAATGGAAACGGGCCACGGTCATCGACCGGGAGGGATCCCGGTACACCTCGACATCCTCGCCGACGCGGTTTGCGGGGAAGAGCCCGTACACGCCCCGGAGCGCCAGTGAGCGGTCGCGCACGATCTCCGCAAGCAACGCCTGGGCCGAGGCGAAGAGCTTCCTGGCCTCCTCGCCGTACTTCTCGTGCTGGAGGATCGCGGGGTAGCGTCCCCGGAGCTCCCAGGTGTGGAAAAAGGGAGACCAGTCGATGAACGGCACCAGGTCCTCGAGGGTGACCCCCACTTCGCCATCCCCGCGCGAGCTGAGCACCCTCGCCCCGGTGAACTCCGGGTGCGGGAGGTCGGTGAACGCCAGGCGGGGCGCCGTGGCCCGGGCTGCCTCGATCGACACCAGCTTCTGGACCTGGGCCCCATGGGCCGACCGCACCCGGTCATACTCCGCCCGGAGCTCCTTCACGAACCCGGGCCGTTGCTCCGGGCTCAGGAGGCTGCTGACCACGGGCACCGCGCGGCTCGCATCGAGCACATGGACGACGGCCTGGCTGTAGGCCGGCGCGATCTTCACAGCCGTGTGGGCCTTGCTGGTCGTGGCCCCGCCAATCAGGAGCGGAAGCTTCATCCCGAGCCGCTCCATCTCGCGCGCCACATGGGTCATCTCGTCGAGCGACGGGGTGATGAGGCCGCTCAGCCCGATGACATCCACCCCCAGGGTGCGGGCCGCCTCCAGGATCTTGTCGCACGGGACCATGACCCCGAGGTCGATGACCTCGTAGTTGTTGCATCCCAGGACGACGCCCACGATGTTCTTGCCGATGTCGTGCACGTCCCCCTTGACCGTGGCCAGGAGGACCTTCCCCTGCGCGCGGACGGTCTCGCCGGCCGCGAGGGCCGCGGCCTTCTCCGCCTCCATGAACGGGAGGAGCCACGCGACGGCTTTCTTCATCACGCGGGCCGACTTCACCACCTGAGGGAGGAACATCTTCCCCGCGCCGAACAGGTCCCCCACCACGTTCATCCCGGCCATGAGCGGCCCCTCGATGACGAGGAGCGGTTTGCCATATTTCTTCCGGGCCTCCTCGGTGTCCTGGTCGATGAACTCCACGATCCCCTTCACCAGGGCGTGACTCAGCCGCTCTTCCACCGTCCCGCGGCGCCACTCGGCATCCACCTTCTCGGCTCCTCCGCCCCCGGGGGCGGCCTGTTTCTTCAACGCCTCGCCATGCGCCACCAGGCGCTCGGTGGCGTCGGGCCGGCGGTTCAGCAGGACGTCCTCCACGAGGGCCAGCAGGTCCTTGGGAATCTCCTCGTACACCTCGAGCATCCCGGCATTCACGATCCCCATGTCGAGGCCCGCCTTGATCGCGTGATAGAGAAAGGCGCTGTGCATCGCCTCCCGGACATGGTTGTTGCCCCGGAAGCTGAAGGAGATGTTCGACACCCCGCCGCTGACCTTGGCCCGGGGAAGGTTCTGCTTGATCCAGCGGGTCGCCTCGATGAAGTCGACGGCGTAGTTGTTGTGCTCCTCGATCCCCGTACCGACGGTGAGGATGTTCGGGTCGAAGATGATGTCCTGGGGCGGGAACCCGACCTTGTCGACCAGGAGGTCGTAGCTCCGGCGGCAGACCTCGATCTTCCGCTGGAAGCTGTCTGCCTGCCCCCGCTCGTCGAAGGCCATCACCACGACCGCCGCGCCGTAGCGCCGCACCAGGCGGGCCTGCTCGAGGAACTTCTCCTCCCCTTCCTTCAGGGAGATTGAGTTCACAACCCCCTTCCCCTGGATGCACTTGAGCCCCGCCTCGATGACCGACCACTTGGAGGAGTCGACCATCACCGGGACCTTCGCGATCTCGGGCTCGGTCATGATGTAGTTGAGGAAGCGGGTCATGGCGGCCACGCCGTCCAGCATCCCCTCGTCCATGTTGACGTCGATGATCTGGGCGCCGTTTTCCACCTGCT
>DMJJ01000076.1 GCA_003452185.1 Verrucomicrobiales bacterium
CCGGGGGCCGCGGCCCCCGGCTGGATGTTGCGCGTGAAAGCAAACCTGAAACCCGGGGCCATCAGAAGAAAAAAAGAGAGCCTCCTCCGGGCGCGACGATTCCCCCCCCGGCGGGCGGGTTCAAAAGTATCGACGCCCTCCCTGATTCCTGCGTGAATCAAGGCGAATGAGCCGGGTAAGCAATGCCTTCGCCCTGACCCTCGGGGTTCTTGGTGCCTTGGTCTCCGGGGCACAATCGAATCGCGAGGTTCCTGCTCCCCTCCCCCTCACCACGACCGAGGCCATTCAAAGCCTTCCCCGGGTCGAGGCCGACCTTGCCCCGCGGGTCAGGATCGAGGGGGTTGTGACCTTCTCGCACCCCGTCTGGCGGTTGTTGTTTGTTGAGGACTCCACCGGGGGGATCTATTGCGAGCCGGGTGGGTTGCAGCCGTTGCCGGAGGTGGGGCATCGGGTCGTGGTGGAGGGGACGGCCGGGAACGGAGCCTACCTTCCGGTCATCAATGTCCTGCGCGTCGAAGACCGGGGGGGAGGGCCGTTGCCACCCCCGGCGCCCGCGACCGCGGCAGAACTCTGGAAGGGGCGCAGGGATGCCGATTTCATCCGCCTCTCCGGCCACGTTGCGGCCGCCCATTTCTCCACCAACCCCTTTCCGCAGCTGACCCTCTCGATGATCAGCGGCGGGCTTCCGGTGGACGTCCAGATGGTGGGGGGCCTTGCCCTGGGCCTTGACTCTCTGCTATGCGCCGAGATTGAGGTGGACGGGGTCTTTGGGCCGCGAACCGACGCAGAAGGCCGGATCGAGGGGGTGGGGGTGATCCTCGCCAGCAGCGACCAGTTGCGGGTGCTCCACGATGCCCGGAGCGTCCTGGCAGGCATGCCGCTTACGCCGATCCCCGCCCTCTGGACGAATCGGATGGATCCGGACCGGGGAATGGTCCGGATTCGCGGGGTGGTCAACGTCTCGGGCACGGACATCCTGTTCCTCGGAGCCCAGGGGAATGGCATCATCATCGACCTCCCTCGCCGGTTTGAACCGGTGGCTCGCGGCGAGGAGCTCGAGCTGGTGGGGGCGCTCGACAGGCAGACGGAGGAAATGCGGCTGCGTCCGGTGCGGGTCCTGTCGAAGTCCCCTGGACATCTGGATCCGGCGACCCCCATCGCTGTTGAGAGGCTTTTTGACTGGGCCCGTTATGGCCAGGTGGTTCAGGTGGAGGGGGAGTTTCTCCATCGAATCCCGGACCCTTCGGGGGAGCTGTTGGTCATGCGGGAGGCGGGGCGGAGCTATGAGGTCAAGATTCGCTACGAGAGCGGCGATGCGATGACGCGTCTCCGGGCCGGGTCGCGAATCCGGGTGTCGGGAAGCCTTCGGTTGCAGCCTTCCGGAGTCAAGGGGGCTCCCGTGGCGCGGATCCTCGTGTCGACCCCAGGGGATTTCGCCGTCATGACTCCGCCTCCCTGGCCGCTGACGAGGACCCTGACGGTGGTTGTGCTCCTTTCGGGTGGGCTGGCCCTGGGGCTCCTGGCCCTCGGGGTGGCGCACCGCCGCCTGCAGCGCTCCAATCGCCGGGTCGCGCTGGCGGAGCGGGGACTGCGCGAGCTGAACGACGACCTGGAGCGGCGGATTCGTGCCCGGACGGGAGAGCTTGCCGCAAGCGAGGCCCGGTTCCGGACCCTGGTCGAAGGGAGCGCGGTGATCCTGTGGGAGGATGATCCGGGGGCGGAGCCCCGCAAGTATGTCTCCCCCCAGGCCGCACGACTCGGTTATCCCCTTCCTGACTGGACCCAGCCGGGGTTCTGGACCGCGCATCTCCATCCGGAGGATCGGGCCTGGGCCGAAGCCGAGAGCCGGGCCCGGATCCAGGCGGGGGAGAACCATCGCATGCAGTACCGGTTCCTCGACGCCCGGGGCGGGGTTGTCTGGTTCGACGACATCGTGACCATTGAAATCATGGCCGATGGTCGCCGGGTGGTCCGCGGGGTGATGAGCGACATCACGGAGCGGAAACGGACCGAGGAGGATCTGAGGGTCCGGGAGGAGCGGCTCCGCCTGGCGACCGAGGTGACCAACTGCGGGGTCTTCCACCATGATATCCCGAGCGGGCATCTCCACTTCTCCCCGATCCTGAGCCGGATGCTCGGACGGCCGGAGGATGCCGAGATCACGATGGAAGGATTCGTGGCCCTGGTTCACCCGGACGACAGGGAGTTTACGCTCCAGAGGATTCAGGCCTCCCACAGCCCCTCCGGCCCCGGGGTGTATGAGAACGAGCACCGGGCCGTGCTCCCCGACGGCCGGGTCCGTTGGATGACGGTCCGAAGCCAGACCTTCTTCTCGGGCGAGGGGGAAAGACGGACCCCGGCGCGTGTCATCGGCGTGGCCCTCGACACCACCGACCGGCGGGAGGCCGAGAACGCCCTTCGTGAGAGCGAGGCGCTGTTTGCGCGGGCGTTCCACTCGAGCCCCGCCATCACCGTCATCACCCGGGTCTCGGACGGGCGTTTCCTGGACGTGAACGAGAGGTTCACCCAGGTCACGGGGTACACGCGGGAGGAGGCGATCGGGAAGAACTCGGTGGAGCTCGACCTTTGGCTCCATCCGGAGCGGCGGCAGGAGTTCATGGAGCTGGCGCGTAAAGGCGGGGTGGTCCGGGATTTTGAGTCCGAGTGCCGCGATAAATGGGGCGTGATCCACGCGGTCCTCACCTCCGCGGAGCCGATCATCCTGAAGGGGGAACCGTGCCTGCTCGGCATCCATCACGATGTGACCGCCCGCAAGCAGGCCCAGCGGCTTCGGGACGAGCAGACCGCGGTGCTTGAGATGATCGCCCAGGGGGCTCCGCTTGAGCAGACCCTGGAGCGTCTTGCCCGGGCGATCGAGGCACAAGCCCCGGAGATGCTCTGCTCCATCCTGATCGTGACTCCCGATGGCGGGCGTCTCCGCCACGGGGCGGCCCCGGGGTTGCCGCCGGAGTACAACCAGGCGATCGACGGCGTGGCGATCGGGCCCAACGTCGGGTCGTGCGGGACTGCCGCCTATCGGGGCGAGGCCGTGTTTGTGGAGGATATCCAGTGTGATCCCCTTTGGGCGGATTTCCGGGAGTTGGCCGGGCGTCACGGGCTGCGATCCTGCTGGTCGACGCCGATCTTTGACGGGGAGGGAAGGCTCCTTGGGACCTTCGCCCTTTACTCCCGACGCCCCGGGGGGGCGTTGCCCGAGCATCGACAGCTGATCTCGGTGTCCACGCACACGGCGGCGATTTGCATCCGGCGGGCGTTCGACCAGGTGGCGCTCCAGGAGAACGCCCGCGTGCTGCGCCAGAGCCACGAGCTCCTGCAAAAAATGGAGCAAATGGCCCGGATTGGCGCCTGGTCGCTGGAAATCGGCACCGGGGAGCTGACGTGGTCCGACGAGGTTTACCGCATCCATGAGGTCCCCGTGGGCACCCGTCCCGACGTGGCCCGCGCCGTCGAGTTCTACGCCCTCAAGGCCCGCCCTGTGATCCAGTCTGCCGTGGAGGAGGGGATTCGGACGGGCCAGCCCTGGGATCTGGAGCTTCCCCTGATCACCGCGCGCGGGCGACGCATCTGGGTTCGGGTGCAGGGGCAGGCGGAGTTCTCAAACGGCGTCGCGGTCCGCCTCTTCGGCGCCTTCCAGGATGTCACCTCCCGCCGCCAGATCGAGGATGCCCTCCGGCTGAGCGAGGAGCGGTTCGCCAAGGCGTTCCACAGCAGCCCTGCGGTCACCGCGATCAGCACCTATCCCGAGGGGGTGTTTGTCGACGTGAATGAGGAGTTCACCCGCCTGCTCGGGTTTTCACGCGAGGAGGTCGTGGGCCGTACCGGGCTCGCCTTGAACGTCTGGGCCGACCCCTCCGAGCGGGCCGAGTGCATCCGCACGCTGGAGCAGGGGCTGCCGGTCCGGGGGCGCGAATGGAGGCTGCGCTCGAAGTCCGGGGTGTGCCTGACGATGATGGGCTCCCTGGTGCGCCTCGAGATTGACGGACGTCCCTGCATCCTGGCGATCACCTACGACATCACCCAGCAAAAGCGGGCCGAGGAGGCCCGGTCGCGGCTGGAGGCCCAGCTTCGGCAGTCGCAAAAGATGGAGGCCATCGGGACGCTCGCAGGCGGGATCGCGCACGATTTCAACAACATCCTCGGGGCGATCATCGGGAACTGCGAGCTCGCCCTCGGTGAGGTGGGCGGCAGCACTCCGGCGTCGGAGTGTCTCCAGCAGGTGTTGCAATCGGGGCAGCGGGCCAAGGAGCTGGTGCGCCAGATCCTGACCTTCAGCCGCCAGGAGGACTTCCAGCGCACCCCGCTGGCCCTCGACGACCTCCTGCCGGAGACGCTTGCCCTGCTCCGGGCCACCCTGCCGGCCAGCATCGAGCTGAGCGTCTCGGTCGTCCCCCCGGTTCAGTTGATCCTCGGCAACCGCACTCTGATCCAGCAAGTCCTCATCAACCTCGTGACCAACGCGGCGCAGGCGATCGGAGGACGTCCCGGGCGGATCATGATCGAGGTTCGGCACCAGGTGGTCGACTCCCCGGCGGGAAGGCAGCTTTCGGGGCTCCCCCCCGGGGCCTATGCGCTCATCCGCGTCCGGGACACCGGACCGGGGATTCCCCCGGAGCACCTCGAGCGGATCTTTGAACCGTTCTTCACCACCAAGGGGCCTGGGGAGGGTACCGGGCTTGGGCTCTCGGTGGTGCATGGGATCGTGCAGGCACACGAAGGGGTGATCCACGTGGAGAGCCGTCCCGACGAGGGGGCGGTCTTCGACATCTATCTTCCCGTGCTGCCCTCCGGTGCCAGCGTGACCCCGGACCTGGGTGCGCCCTCCGTCGCCCCCACCGGCGAGGGTTCCGGCCACATCCTCCTGGTGGACGATGAGGCTTCGCTCCTGAAGGTGGGGAGCCGGGCCTTGCGGCAGGCGGGCTTTGAGGTCCAGGGCTGCCTCTCCCCCTCCGAGGCGATCGAGCTCTTCCGTGCCAACCCGGCCCGGTTTGACCTTGTGATCACCGATCACTCCATGCCGGGCATGAGCGGTCTGGAGCTTGCGGCGCGGCTGAGGGAGCTGCGAGCGGACATCCCCACCGTGCTCTGCACGGGGTTTGTCCCCGGGTTGACCCGGGAGAAGGTGCTGGGTCTCGGGTTTCACGAGGTGCTCCTGAAGCCTTTCACGCTCGAGGCGCTCAGCCGTGCAGCCCGCGCGGCGATCGATGCACGGTTGACCCCGTCGGGTGGATGATTTTGCGGGCCGTTCACCTCCCATTAAGGGTGAAACCCGTAGGGTTGGAACATGAGCCTGAGCTGCTTCGATCACGCCCCGGGTTTGCGGCGTATTGCGGGTCTCTTCCTCCTGGCCATGCTTTTGGGTCTGACGTGGGAATCCCGCGGACACGACATCGCGGGTGGGGTTCCCCATTCCCGAGAGCCTGTCCTGTCGACCTGGGTTGTGGCCCTGGCCGATGCCCCGGAGCTTTCGACCCCGAGCCCTCCGGAGCGGATGCGACCCTCGGTTCCCCCCCAGGCCGAGGGGTTCGTTGCCTTTGCCCCGCGGGTGAGGGTGCGGTGGGATGATCGGTTTGTTTATGTCGAGGGGAACGGCCTCCCTGCCCACGGGATGATGGAGGGGATCACGGCCTGGCAGCAGCAGGTTCCACTGCCCCAGCCCTATCGGGGGGAGAACGCCTGGCGAATCCCGCTTCACCCGGTGCCGGCGCATGACCCGGTGTCGATCCGGGGGAGGTTCTTGCGAGGGGCCGTGGCGGTGGCGGTGAACGGGATCCCGATCTTCAATCCGCAGAACAACCGCGGGGAAATCTCGCAGGAGATCGGGGAGCTGGACCGTTGGGGCGGGCATTGCGGCCGGGCCGACGACTACCACTACCACATTGCCCCGCTGCATCTCCAGGCGCAGGCCGGTCCGGGGCGGCCGATCGCCTATGCGCTGGATGGGTATCCCATTTTCGGCCTCGTGGAACCCGACGGGGCGGCGGTCTCCGGGCTCGACCCGTTCAACGGCCACACCTCTTCCGGGACCGGCTACCACTACCATGCATCGACCCACTATCCGTACGTCAACGGCGGGTTCCATGGGGAGGTGGTCGAGAGTGAGGGGCAGGTGGCTCCCCAGCCGCGGGCACGGCCGGTCCGCCCCGACCTTCCTCCGTTGCGCGGGGCCCGGATCGTGCGGTTCAGCGCCGATCGGGATGAGGCCTCGTTTGAGCTCGAGTACCAGGTTGGATCGAGCCCCGGGAAGGTGGCATACCGGCGCACCCCCGAGGGAGGGTGGCGATTTGAGTTTCTCGGGACTGACGGCTCCCGCCGCGAGGAGGTCTATCCGGCCGATCGCCGGAACGGCCTGGGGCCGGGAGGCGCCCGCCGCCAGCCCGACGTACGAGCCGGGGCGGACGCACCGCCGGCCGGGGGAACCTTCAGGCTGCGAAGCCCCGCCATGCGGGACGGGGGGCGGCTTCCCGTGGAGTTCACCGGCGATGGGGCGGGTGATTCACCTCCATTGGAATGGGGCGGGGCCCCTGCCGGCACCCGTAGCTTTGCCCTGATCATGCATCACATCGACCCCGAGGGGATTGCGAAGTGGTACTGGATCCTCCACGACATTCCTCCGGACGTGCAGCGGCTTCCCCGGAATGCGACCCGGGTTGGGGTGGCGGGTGAGAATAGCATCGATCGCAGGATCGGGTACGCCCCACCGCATTCAAAGGGGCCGGGGCCGAAGGAGTACACCTTCACGCTTTACGCTCTTGATGTTTCCACGCTGCCGCTTCCCCCGTCCCCCTCGGGGGCGGGACGCCCGGCCCTGCTGGCCGCCATGCGGGGTCGAATCCTCGGCACCGCGGAGCTCTCCGTGGTGTACGCCCGGCCCGGCACCGGGGAGCCTCCTCCTCCCGGGCGATGATCCACCGGCGGGGCCCCCGCTTTGGGGCGTGACGGCGGAGCCCGAAACCCATAATTAGCCCGGGATGAAAATCACCCGGATCTTCGCCCATCGCGTCGAGCTCCCACTGCATGAGACGACCTACCGCTGGTCGGGTGGGAAGTCGGTGACGGTGTTCGACAGCACCATCGTGGGGGTGGAGACCGACCAGGGGCTCACGGGCTATGGGGAGGTCTGTCCCCTGGGGCCGTTTTACCTCCCCGCGTACGCCGAGGGGGTGCGTGCGGGGCTCCGTGAACTCGGGCCCCATCTGCTCGGCATCGACCCGTGTCAGCTCGCCCTGTTGAACCAGCGGATGGATGCCGCCCTGAAGGGGCACCCGTACGTGAAGTCGGGCATCGACATCGCGTGTTGGGATCTCCTGGGACAGGCTTCCGGTCTCCCTGTCTGCACCCTGCTCGGGGGCCGGTTCGGGGAGAGCGTCCGGCTCTACCGGGCGATTTCGCAGGAGGACCCCGACATCATGGCCCGCAAGGTCGCCGCCTACCGGGCGGAGGGGTACACCCGGTTTCAGCTCAAGGTGGGGGGGGATCCGGACGTCGACGTTGCGCGGATCCGCGCGGTGCGCGGGATTCTTCAACCAACCGACCGGCTGGTGGCCGACGCCAACACGGGCTGGACGCAGCACGAGGCCGTGCGCGTGGTGCGGGCGGTGCGGGATCTGGACGTCTACATCGAGCAGCCGTGCCTCTCGTACGAGGAATGCCTCGCTGTCCGCCGGGCCACCGACCATCCCTTTGTCCTGGATGAAACGGTGGAAAGCCTCGATGTGCTCCTGAGGGCCCGGGGCGATTCTGCCATGGATGTCGTGAACCTGAAGATCAGCAAGCTGGGAGGGCTCACCAAGACCCGGCAGGCCCGGGACCTTTGCGTCAGCATGGGGATCGCGATGACCCTTGAGGACAGCTGGGGAGGGGACATCACCACGGCGGCCATCGCCCATCTGGCGCACAGCACCCCGGAGGCGTTCCGGTTCACCAGCACGGATTTCAACAGCTACGTCACGGTGAGCACCGCCGAGGGGGCCCCGCGCCGGGTGAACGGGTTCATGTCGGCGGCCACCACCCCGGGCCTTGGCATCCGGCCGCGCCCCGAGGTGCTGGGACCCCGTGTGGTGGAGGTTGCCTAGCCTCCGCCATCGTGTGGCGGCCCGTCACGATTCGATCCCATGAGCTTGAGAGTGCGACTTGGTTTAGGGGGGCTCCTGGCCTGCCTCCTGGTGCAGGGGGTTGCCGCCGTCGAGCCCCCGAGGCCCAACATCCTGTTGATCGTGGCGGACGACCTCGGGTTCTCGGACATCGGATGCTACGGTGGGGAGATCGCGACGCCGAACCTGGATGCGCTGGCGGCGGGAGGGCTCCGGTTTGCCCAGTTCTACAACACGGCCCGGTGCTGGCCGTCACGGGCTGCGCTGCTCACCGGCTACTACGCCCAGTCGGTCCGCCGCGACACGGTGCCGGGGGTTGCCAGCGGGACGCTGGGGGCCCGGCCCGGGTGGGCGAGGCTGCTGCCCGACCTCCTGCGCCCCCTGGGCTACCACTCGTATCACTCGGGCAAGTGGCACATCGACGGCAGGCCGCTGGAGAATGGGTTTGAGCGCTCGTACAGCCTGAACGACCACGACCGCTACTTCGCTCCCCGGCTTCATACCGAGGATGACCGGCCGCTTCCGCCGGTTGCCGAGGGGGGCGGGTATTACGCCACGACCGCGATCGCGAGCCACGCGATTCGCTGCCTGCGGGAGCACTCGGAGCGGCACCCCGGGGAGCCCTTCTTCGAGTACCTGGCCTTCACCGCCCCGCACTTTCCCGTCCAGGCCCCGCCCGAGGATGTTGCCCGCTACCAGGGGCGCTACCTCCGGGGGTGGGACCTCCTGAGGTGGGAGCGCTGGGAGCGGATGCGCGGGATCGGGGTGGGCGGAAGCCTTCTCTCGGCCGTGGAGCGCGGGCTGGAGCCCCCGTATCCGTTTCCCGAGGCCCTGGCCCGGCTCGGGAGCAATGAGGTGAACCGGGCGGTTCCCTGGGGGGAGCTGACCCCGGCACAGCAGCGGTTTCAGGCCGACAAATTTGCGGTCCACGCGGCCATGGTGGATCGGATGGATCGTGAGATCGGGCGGGTGCTGGGGCAGGTGCGCGCGATGGGGGCGATGGAGAACACCCTGATCCTGTTCCTGTCGGACAACGGGGCGAGCGCCGAGATGATGATTCGCGGGGATGGGCATGATCCTGAGGCCGCGTGCGGCACCGGGGCCACGTTCCTGAGCATCGGTCCGGGCTGGTCCTCGATGGCGAACACGCCGTTCCGCCGTCACAAGACCTGGGTGCATGAGGGGGGGATCTCGACCCCCTTGATCGCACACTGGCCGCGGGGCATCGCGGCCCGGGGAACGATCCGGCAGACGCCGGGGCACGTGGTGGACATTGTTCCCACGCTCCTGGAAGTGGCCGGGGGGCAGGATTCAGGCCAGCCGGGCCAGGCCTCGGAGCGGCCTCCCGCCCCGGGCCGGAGCCTCGTGCCGGTGTTCGCCCGGGAGCTGGCCGGGATACACGACACGCTTTGGTGGTTGCATGAGGGAAACCGCGCTCTTCGGAGCGGGCAATGGAAGATCGTCGCCTCGGGGGAGGAGAGCCCCTGGGAGCTGTACGATCTGAAGGAGGATCGGTCGGAATCGAAGAACCTGGCCGCGGGGATGCCGGAGAAGGTCCGGGAGCTTGCCGCCCTCTGGGAGCGTCAGGCCGGGGAGTGCGTCGAGCTCGCGAGCCGTGACCTGCCGCCGCCCTACGGAGAGTGGGCCCACTCGGCTTCGTTTCACATCCTGACAACCGCGGAGGGGGCCGCCTTGCCCGCGGGGGCGCTCCTGGAGGGGTTCCCGATTCTCCTCCGGTTGAACCGGGACTTTTTCGACTTTTCCCAAGCCGCCACCAACGGGGCCGATCTCCGGTTTTCAACTCCCGGGGGAGTGCGCCTCCCGTACCAGATCGAGGAATGGGACCCCGCCTCGGGGCGCGCCAGCATCTGGGTTCGCGTCCCCCGGATCGAGGGGGATCGCCGCCAGGCACTCCGCATGCACTGGGGGCGGCCCGGGGCGCCAAGCGAATCCAAGGGAAGCGATGTCTTCAACGCGTCGAACGGATACCAGTCGGTCTGGCACATGAGCTCGAACTCCCCGGGGAAGGATGAGGTGCGGGGACAGGAGCTGCGCGACACCGGGACGGGATCAAGCCCGGGCGTGGTTGGAGGGGCGCGGCACCTCGACGGCCGACGGGGCCTCTCGGGTGGAAATCCCCTGACCAACCTCCCCTCGGGCCCGATGCCACACACCACCGAGGGATGGTTCCGGGTCGAGCGCCCGAACGTCACCCTCGTCGGGTGGGGCAACGAGGGAGGGGGCCGGGGCACGAAAGTCCGGATGCAGCTCCGGAGCCCGCCCCATGTCCATGTCGACAGCGATTTTGCGGATGTCCGGGGGG
>DMJJ01000329.1 GCA_003452185.1 Verrucomicrobiales bacterium
TTTGGGCCCGGGATCAACTCCTGGTCCCGATGCTCCTTTGGGCCCTCTGCACCCTGGGGGGGCCGCTCCTGGTGCTGCTCAAAAGCCTGATCGTCCTGCTTTGGGCCCGGGATCAACTCCTGTTCGGATTTTCCCGCATGGTACGAGCTCCGTACGAGCAGGCCGGCGTGCGGGGCGAACCTCTCTCTTCCCCCCCGAGCCGTGGGCGGGATCTCCCTGATGTGACTCCGTAGTGGGATCGACTGCCCCTTTCAGGACGGGGGGGGAAAGCCCGCGGAGTCAGCGGCGCTCCGGGGCCGCAGGCCCCGGGCCACTGTCGTCGGCGGAGAACTCCGCGACCACAGGCCGGTGATCCGAGGCGATGCCCCAACCCGGGAGGCGGGGGATGCAACTCCCCTCCCGGACCCATTCATGGTAGAGGCCGCGGCTGATCAGCAGGTAGTCGATCCGGCTGTAGGTGTCCTCCTTGGCGTAGTAGTGGGTCCAGGCAATGGGTCGTCCTTCCCCGGAGGGGGCACCCCCGCCGGTTGCGCATTCCGAGGGACGGGTGTCGATGAGGGAGAGGGGGCCCGCACGTCCCAGGAGGGTCCGGATCGGCCGGGTGTCCCGAGTGTCGTTCAGGTCACCGAGGACCACCAGATTGAGCTTTGGATTTGCGGCGAGCCGTCCCTCCACCCGCTCGCGGAGGAGGATCGCCTCCTGCTCGCGAAGCTCGCTTTCATCGGCCTCCACGGCGGTGCGGCGAGACTTGAGGTGGGCCGCGATGACGGTCACCGAATAGTCGGGGCGAACCCGCACGTCGACCTCAACAAAGGCCCGGTTCAGGAAGTGGCGACGGCCGAGCAGGAGGAAGCTTGCGTTGGTGAGGGATCGTCGCGCGGTGATCGGATGCCGGCTGAGGATCGCGACTGCGATGTTGGTGTCGTGGCCCCAGGCGAGCTCGTGGTATCGGTAGTCGATCCCCTCCTGTCGCAGCGCGCCCCGAAGCTCCTCCAGGGCCGCCGCGGAGCCTATCTCCTGCACCGCGAGGATATCCGCGTGGAGCTCGCGTACCGTTGCGCGGATGGCGGCCCGGGCCTCCGACGTCTTTGCGGGGCGGGTTCCCACGGGCTCCAGGAGATAGTTCTCGAGATTGTAGCTCGCGACCCGGAAGTGCTCCGCGGCGCGGGCCGGCAAAAGAAAAACCCCCAGCTGCAGGAGCAGCAGGGGGAGAATGATCGGCAGGCAGTGTCTCCCCATGGCCCGACCATGCTGGGGGCGGGCCTGGGGTGTCAACGGATTATGCCAGGCTGCCGAGGTAGCGCTCGCAGTCGATGGCGGCGGCGCAGCCCATGCCGGCGGCCGTGATCGCCTGGCGATAGACGTGGTCGGCGCAATCGCCCGCAACGAAGACCCCCTCGATGTTGGTTTGGGAGCCGTGCTTCCGCGCGACGTACCCGGCCTCGTCCATTTCGATCATGCCCTTGAAGAGCTGCGTGTTCGGGGCATGTCCGATGGCCACGAAGACGCCGGCACAGTCGAGGACCGACTCGGCCTTGGTCTTGAGGTTCTGTATCCGCACCCCGGTGACCTTGTCCTTGGAGACGTCGAGCACCTCGGTGATCGCCGAGTCCCAGATCGGCTTCACCTTGGGGTTCGCCAGCACCCGCTCGGCCATCACCTTGGAGGCGCGGAGGGTGTCACGGCGATGGATGAGATAGACGACCGATGCGAACCGGGTGAGATAGTTGGCCTCCTCACACGCGGAGTCGCCTCCGCCCACCACCACAAGGGGCTGGTTCCGGAACATCGGCAGGGCGCCGTCGCAGGTGGCACAGTAGGTCACACCCTTCTTCTCCAGCTTGTCCTCGCTCTCCAGCCCGAGGTGCTTGTGCCCCGCACCCGTTGCGATGATCACGCTCTGGGCTGTGATCGGCTCCCCCTCGACGGAGATCGTGAACGGACGCTTGGAGAGGTCGACCCCATCCACCGTCCCATACTGAATCCGGGCCCCGAACCGCTCAGCCTGCTTCTGCAGGCGGGTCATGAGCTCGTACCCGTCGATCCCTTCAGGAAAGCCGGGGAAATTCTCGACGATGCTCGTCGTGGTCAAAAGGCCCCCGGGCATCGTTCCGGTGAGGACCAACGGTTTGAGGTTCGCCCGAGCGGTGTAAAGGGCCGCTGTCAGGCCGGCGCATCCTGTGCCGATGATGACGACTTGTTCCATAGGCGTGTAGCGTAGGTGGCTGCAATTCCGATGGCAAGGGACCCGATGGGCGTGCCGGGTTAGAAATCTCTAACTGCTCCCCGATCCTATCTTGCTCGTGTTACGGTGGATCGGTGGCGCCCCGAGGGCTCTGCAATCGATCACTCAGGAAGCTCTATCGGCAGTATCAGACCAGTGTTTAGCCAGAGTTCGGAGCGATTCCTCCGAGGCGGTGGGGGCCGGTCCCCGGCCGAAGTGGGCTTTCCGGAGCGCTTCCAGTTGGTGCTGCAATTCCTCCCTTTGTCCGCGTGTCAGATGAAGGGCGGGGTCCTGCTGAATTCTTTCGAGGAGACCGACGACGGAGAATGGGGTGGGGTGGGCTGGAGCTGGGTGGCGTGGGGGCTGTTGGGTTGCCTCGGCTCGTCGCAGGGAACGGAGCCTCCAGAGTGCGGTTGCGGCCAGCAGGAGCAAGGCGGGCAGAAGCCACCCGAGATTGCGTCGGAACGATCCCCTAGGTTGGAGGGGAAGCCCTTGATGGGCGGATTCGGGGGAGAGGAGGAGAAGGTCTCCCTGTTCCAGTCGCTTGAAAGTGACCTTGGTGGAGTCCTCCCTCGGAAGCGGGAAGCGAAAGGTTGCCTCGCCCCGCGAGGCGGGGTCAGGGTGGTAGGTAACGGACCAGCCCTGCTCGGAGAATGCCGTCACCCCCTCGGGAGAGGCTTCCACGCGCTGGATCCCGGGCGGGGTGGGCGGCACCGGGGAGCGGACCAGCCCCGGTTGGTCGAGGGAGAGCAACGAATCAAGCGGCGGGAGAAGTCCATGGGCCGAGGCCTTGATCTCCAGCGTGACCCGTCCGGAGGCGAGCTCCCTCGGGTCCAGGATCTCGATGATTTCCACGGCGCCGGCCGGTCTTGGATCCCCGGTCTCGGGCCGGGCGTCGATGGGGCACGGGGAGGAGGCGATCGGGAGGACGACCTGCCCGTGGCGGTCGAGGAAATCCATGTCGAGCTGGAGCGACGGGATCCTGTCGATCGCGGCATCCCGGGCCTTCAGCAGCAGGTAGGCGTAGGGGCTTTCGCTCCAGCCGGGCCGGCCGTAGCCGCGCGGGCCTCCCTTGGGGTCGTGGAACGTGATGGAAAGGACCTCGAATCCCGGGGCGAGCCGTTCGCGGGCCTGCCGCTCAAAATCCTCCCGGTAGCTCGGCTGTGGCTGGCCGAAGGGAGTGAACCCCTGTCCAGGCTGTGCCTGCAGGTAGCGGCCGAACCCTCCGCTTTCCCGCGCCACGGCCTCCGTGTGCCTCAGGGCCACAAAGACCCCGAACGGCTCCGTGTGTCCGACCCGCGGGGTCCCGTCCACACGGAGATCGAGCTGAATCTCCCGGAGCAGATCCTTATAGTAGGTGAGGACCCTTCTCGCCTCCTCCCCGGAGGGGTGATCCCCGATCACCTGGAGCGCCGCATCGAGGTACAGGGGCTTGAGCTCGGGCTTCAGGCTTTGCAGGTTCTCGGAAAGGGCCCGGCCGAGAAGGCCGAGGTGGCGGTCGCGGGAGGGTTGGGGCAGCGCCCCGAGGGCCGCGGTGATTCGATCGAGCTGTTTTGGCGATGGCTCCGCAGGCCGGCTCAGGTACGCGAGGTCACTCGCGCCAAGGGTTGCATTCAGCCACTGCTGGTACGGGGCTGCGGTCTCCTCCGAGGCGCCGAGCGTGGGGGCGACCCGGGCGTAGAGAGCCGCCGCCTGCTCCAGCGCGGCGAAGGCAGCGTCCCGTTTCGCGCCGTAGGTCGCCAGATCCGCCTTGTTGCCGTAGTCAAACTCAGCCCAGTCAAACAGCGCCGCTCCGCGGGCGAGGTGGAGTCGCCAGTCCGCCGGGGCGCCGGCGATCCCCTGGTCCACCAATGTCGAGAGGAGGGTGTAGCCCCGCGTCACCTCGGCTGACAGCTCGCGGTCGCTGCGATGGGTCTGGGCCTGCTGCTGGGTTTTCGGAGACCGCCACTGGCCGGCGAGGCGTCCGCGCAGGGATTGCAGGAGCTCGCCAAGCGTTGCGGGGGAGAGCTCCCGCACGGGCCCAAACACGGCTTCGAGATCCTCCGTGCGATAGACCTCAGCCTGGCTGTGGGCCGCCGCGAAGGCGGCGACGAGGGCCTTTTCATCCGGGGCTCCGGGGACCGAGCTCTTGAGCTCGCGGGCCAGGGTGGCGAGCTCCCGAAGATTCCGCTCCTGAGCCGCCCGGGTGAGGGGGATCCCGGCTGCCGGCATCCCCTGCGGATACCCGAGCCGGGCCTGATACTCCGAGGCGTTCGGGTTTCCGTTGGGGTTGTGGGTTCTGCCCCAGGAGCGGAGAAGCTCGCGGGCGGCCCGGGTGGCCGCCGTCGGGGCGACCCGGGCGACGTCGCGAAGCAGCGGCAGGGCCGCGGCCTCCTCCTCGTTGCGAATGTGGAGATCAACCAGTGAGAGCCGGACCCGGGTGCCGAGCAGCGGGGTCAATCGGTCCAACCAGGCCGGGGTGGGGGCCGAGGCAATCACCCCCTCGTGAGGGATGGGGGGCGGGGTCAGGGGATCCCGGTTCTGAAGCTCCTCGGGATCGTAGTCGCCTACCCCGGGGGAGATCGCGTTTCCGTAGGCATCGTAGGCCGCCCCGCGGGGCCGGGCTTTCCTGTGGCGCAGGGAGGAGAGCTCCGCCTCATGGAGCCAGAGGATGGCGAGCACCTCGAGCGGTTTCTCCCACCGAGGGGTTGCCCCGGTGTTCGCTCCCGCCGGAGTGAGGAGCCCTTCCACCAGCTGCCGCGCGAACAGGAGGTTTCGCTGGCGTTGGACCGGGTCCCGCAGCGCGATCCCGGAAGCCGTGAGGTTGGCCGTCGTCGCCAGGAGGCTCATCCTTTGGTCGGGGGTCCCCTCCAACAGGCGCGGGATCCATGCGCCGTCCGCCCCTTGAGCCGTGTGAGGCGCCAGCTGCATCAGGCGACGAAGTGCGGCCTCGCGGCCGGGAGATTCTCCGCTCGGGTGCCTGAGGATCCGGAGGTTCATCCCCCAGGCTCGCCGTCGCAGATCCGTGGCTTCACCGGGAATCCTCGCCTGCTGGGCCTCGGCTGCCAGGAAACGGGCGTGAAGGTCCAGGCTCCGCGGCTCACCCGGCTCCCCGGCCGGGGGCTCCGGGGGCATGAAGGGACCCGCTTCACCCAGGGCCTCCGCCCCGATCAGAAGCGCGGCCGCCGCCGCGCGGCTGCCCGGGTCCGACCCTCCCAGCCGGGGAGTCCCCCGGCGGAGTTGTGCCACCACGGGCTCCAGGAGCCCCGGGTTGCGAAGCGTTCCCCGAAGGAGCACCCCGAGGGCCTGGGCGGTTTCCTCATCCAAGGGGCCGGGATGGGCGTCGGCGATCGCGATGACTTCCTCCGGGAGGATCGCCACCGCGGGGGCCGGGCGCTGTGTGGCGGGGGAGCCTTGGGGAACGTTGGCCGCGATTCCCCCGTCCGGAGGGAGGGGCCCCGATGGCGGAATCCGGAGGGCCCGCGTCATCTGGTCGACCAGGGACCGGTAGAGGCGCGCGGCTTCCGCGGGGGGAAGGGTTGCAAGGAAGCGTCCGGCGGCCGGCCAATCCCCCACGACTGCGTCGGATTGGAACTGCTGCGCGGGCCCAAGGTTGGTTCGGGATCCGGAGGCTCGGAGTGCGAGCTCACGGATCACGTTCGTCGGCGAACGGTCGAATGTCAGCCGACCCAGCTCCTGGAACCGCCGGTCCCCCTCCGGGGTCGCGCCTTGGGCCGGGGAAGGGGACTCCTTCCGGCTGTTCGCGAGCGCCTGGTCGAGCTGGGCCCGGAGGACAGCGGCCACATCCGGGGGGAGGGTACTGGTGTCGACCCCCTCTTCCTGCTCCTCCTCCTCCTGCCCCTCCGCTGCGGTCTCCTGCGAGCGGACCAGCGGGGGGCACGACGCCAGGAGCCCTGCTGCGATCAAGGAGAGCCAGCCCCGGAGCGGGGCCGGGCGCGTAGGAGGTACCTGAGGCCGGCGGATCACGACCCTGGCTCCTGGGGACGGGAGCCCTGGCCGGCCTTGCGGGCATCCTTTGGAGTCTCGGGAGGCGGGCCTCCGGTTTTTTGGGGGGATCGCGAGGTGCGTTGCTTGCGGGATTGCTGGCTGCAGTTCTTGCACGCCTCGCAGTCTCTCGGGAGAGGGAGCCCCTTGAGCTCCGAGAGGTCCATCCGCTCGAGACGAATGACCGACTCGAGGTTCTGCTCGTAGTCGGCGGCGAGCCGCGGCAGCGAGTTGGAGTGTGACTGTTCGGCCAGCAGCCGAAACTGTTGCCGCGCGGCCTCCGCCCGTTCCAGCCACTCGGCCGACGGGGCCCCTTCGAGTCGCATGAGCCAGGCGGCATAGTACTGCGAGGAAGCGAGTTGGCTTCGGAGGCGCTGGAGCGTGCGAGCCGGCAGGTCCCTGTTTTCGCCCGCTTCGGCGAGCAGACGCTCCAGGTCCGAGATCGATTCGGGGAGCTCCCCTTTGCGAACCCGGGCGTCGGCGCGGTCCATTTCCAGTTCCATCCGGAGGGGGGTATCCGAGGGGGGGAGGGCTTCCGCGGCATGGCCTGAGGCCTCGATCACCCCCGCCCAGTCCGCGCGAGCGGCGGCGGTCCGCGCCTTTTCCGCC
>DMJJ01000495.1 GCA_003452185.1 Verrucomicrobiales bacterium
AGCAAGGGAACCCCCGAGTGGAATCACTATCGCGTGGCCTGCACCAACGGTGTCCTCCGCCTTCATGTCAACGGCAGGGAGGTGTCGGGCGGGGAGCACTGCAACTACCGCAAGGGGTATCTCGCCCTGGAGTCGGAGGGAGGCCCGGTCGAGTTTCGAAACCTTCGCATCAAGGAACTCCCCTCCTCCGGTGCCCCCGCGTCGCTGACGGCCCCCGTCGACCTCGGATGGAAAAGCCTCTTCACAGGGCTCGACCTTCGCGGCTGGAGGACCAACGCCACCACCGCGCCGCGCTGGGCCGCGAGCGGCGAGCGACTCGTGCAGCGCAGCGGCACGGCGGACCCGGCCGCCATCCTCTGGACCGAGGCGGAGTACTCCGATGTCGAGCTCCTCCTCGACGTCCATGCCGGGAAGAGCCCCGAGGGCCGACCCGCCCCGCCCCCAACCCTGGTGCTGCGGGGACGGAACGGGGCCGGGTTTGAAGTGCCGCTTGAGGGGGCGGGCCCCGAAGGGTGGCACCGATTCTCAGTCACGGCCCATGGCCGCACCCTCACCCTGGTGCGCGATGGCGGCCCGCCGCAGTCGATCCCGATTCCCAGGGACCTCCCCCGCCGTGGCGCCATCGGCCTCCACGACTCGGGCGCCCCCCGTGAATTCATGAATCTCTATGTCCGCTCCCTCTGATCCGAGTCCCCGGTGGCGCTCCCGGGCCACGCACGCGCTCACCCTGCTCCTGCTCCTGCTCCTACCCGCGACGGGAGTGGGAGGGGCGGAGCCGGCCCTGGTCGAGGGACGGGATTACATCCTTGTCTGCCGGGATGCGGGGGCCGGTGGTTACGAGGCCTTCCCGGATGTCTGTCGCCTGAAGGATGGAAGCCTGATGGCGGTGTTCTACGCGGGCTATGGCCACGTGGCGCTGCCCTCGGAGACCCTGCCCAAGGGGGGCCGGATTGTGCGGTGCCTCTCCCGGGATGAAGGACGCACCTGGTCTCCCGCCGAGACCCTGTACGACGGTCCGGACGACGACCGGGATCCCTCCATCGCCCAACTCCGGGACGGCCGCCTGCTTTGCCCGTTCTTCTCCCTGCGAAAGGATCCCGAGGGGAAGCAGCCGTATGTTGGCCTCGGGAGCTGGGGCGTTTTCTCGGCCGATGGCGGTCGGACCTGGTCCCAGCCGTCGCAGATCTCCAAAACCTACTATTGCAGCTCTCCGGTGCGGGAACTCTCCGACGGCAGGCTGGTGCTCGGGCTTTACATTGAGGAAGGGGAGACTGCACGCGGTGCCATGACGTTCAGCGATGATGGGGGCCGGACCTGGAGCCGCGAAGTCGGCATTCCGAACGGAGGGATGCGCCTGGATGCCGAGACCGACCTGATCGAGCTGAAGGATGGGACGCTCTACGCCGCGGAGCGGGCCGACAAGGGCCGGCCGATGGCCTGGTCCATCTCGAGGGACCGCGGGAAGACGTGGAGCACCTCCACCCCGCTCGGGTTCCCGGGCCACTCCCCCTATCTTCACCGGGCCCCCGGCGACATCCTGCTGCTGGCGCATCGGGTGCCGGCCACGTCGCTGAACTACAGCCTCGATGAAGGCAAGACCTGGAGCCCGAATGTGACGGTTGACTCGGTGGGAGGGGCGTACCCCTCGATGGTGACCCTGAAGGATGGAAGCATCCTGATCCTCTACTATGAGGAGGGGGCTGGATCGAACATCCGGGCCCGGCGCTTTCGCGCCAGCCCCGGCGGAATCGAGTGGCTCCCGCTGCGGTGACCGGACGGGAGGGGCGGCCGCTCAGCCGGCCACCGCACCCAGCCAGGCGTGCGCCATGAGGGCGGCACCCGCGGGCGAGGGATGAACGCCATCCTTGGCCCAGTGCTCGGCCGGGGCGTACTTCGTCGCCTGGTCGAACGCGAGCTGGAAGGGGACGAAGGTGGCCTTGTAGGTCTCCGCCACACGGCGCGCCGCCGCGCGATACTTGTCAAACTCGGGGAACCACTTGTCATTCACTGCACCGCACCGGAGCACAAACGGCTCGCAGATGACGATCGCCACCCCGGGAAGCTTCTCCAAGGTCTGGTCGATCAACGCCCGATAGTCCTTCTCGTACACTTCCACAGTCCCCTTGTACCCACCGCCCAGGGTATGCCAGTAATCGTTCACCCCGATCAGGATGCTGAGAATGTTCGGCGCAAGCTTGATGCAATCGGCATCCCACCGCTCGGCAAGCTGGAAGACCTTGTGGCCGCTGATTCCACGGTTGTAGACCTTGAGCCCCTGCTCCACATGGTCGATGAGGAGCCCCGCCGCCGCCATCGCGGCATAGCCCCCGCCCAGCTGCTGCTGGTCGTTCGCGACGCCCGCCTTCTCCCGGCTCCTGCCGGCGTCCGTGATGGAGTCCCCCTGGAAAAGGATCACCGTGTCGCGCCCGATCTTTGGTCGCGCCGACACCGGCTTGCGGTTCGCACCGAAGAGCGGCTTCACCTTGCTGGTGGCCCCCAGAAGTGTCGTGCCGCCTGCAGCCACCACGCCGGAGGTCGCCAGAAACGCGCGCCGGCTCATGCCGCCCCTGCCCGGAATCAAATCGTTCATGCCGTTTTTGTAGGGGATCCCCACGGCGGAGTCGAGGGTTGAGAATGGGGAATCCCGCTCCCTGCCCGACCCCGCCCGGAGGCACCTGGAAGGGTTGGCCCCCGCATCGGGACCGCCCGATGCCGATGGACAACGTCTTCCCTCAGGCCCGCCTCGCCGGTAGGCTCCCACCCCATGACACCCCTTCCCCGCTCCCCGCTGGCGATGCTCCTCCTCGGCCTCGCGTGCCAGGGTTCCATCGCGGCCCCGGGCCCCGGCCTGTTCAACGTGCGGGACTCGGGCGCCGCCGGCGATGGGCACACCCCGGATACCCTGGCCATCCAGCGGGCCCTGGATGCCTGCGCGGCCGCCGGGGGCGGGGAGGTTCTGATCCCCCCCGGACGCTACCTGAGCGGCACGCTCCGCCTCCGCAGCCACAACACGGTCACGCTGGCCGGCGGCGCCCGGCTGATCGGCACCACCAACCTCTCGGAATACACCCAGCCAGCCATCCCTGCCGACATGCCTGAAGCAAAATGGGGCAAATGGCACCGGGCACTCCTGATCGCCGAGGGGGCCGAGGACATCACCCTGGGCGGGGCCGGAACCATCGACGGAAACCGGGTGTTCGACCCGACGGGCGAGGAACGAATGCGCGGCCCCCACACCCTCCTGTTCGTCGGATGCCGGGGATTCACGATTCGCGACCTCTCCATCGTCGACTCGGCCAACTACGCCCTCTTCTTCCAGGCCAGCGACCGGGTGGAGATCCGCAACGTGAAGATCACCGGCGGATGGGACGGGGTCCACTTCCGGGGGGCGCCAGACCGCTGGTGCCACGACGTCCGGATCATCGACTGCCAGTTTCAAACCGGGGACGACAGCATCGCGGGGCGCTATTGGGAGAACACCCTGATCTCGGGATGCGTGATCAACTCCTCGTGCAACGGGATCCGGGTGATCGGCCCCGCCACCCGTCTTACCATCGATCATTGCCTGTTCCGCGGCCCCGGGGAACAGCCGCACCGGTCCTCCTCCCGAACCAACATGCTCAGCGGGGTGATCCTCCAGCCCGGAGCCTGGGATGAAACCCGCGGGCTGCTCGACGAGGTGCTCCTCTCGAACAACACGATGCAGGGGGTCGCCTCCCCCGTCACCCTCTGGACAAAGCCGGGAAACCCCGTAGGCCGGGTGACGGTGAGCGGGCTGGAAGCGACGGGCGTGTACCGTGCCGCCTTTTCGGCAGAGAGCTGGAGCGACGCGCCGATCACGAACGTCGTCCTGCGCAACATCCACGCCGAGTTCACTGGCGGAGGCAGCCCCGCATCGGCCGCCGGCAACCGGGCCCGCGGACCGGGGCTCGATTGCCGGCCCCTCGCGGCCTGGGGGCTCTCTGCCAGGAGGGTCGAGCAGCTCACCCTGGAGGATGTTCACCTGAGCCTCGCCACCCCCGACTCCCGACCGGCGATCGAACTTGAGGAAGTGACACGCGCCACGCTCAACGGAGTCCGGCATGCCGGAGCCGAGGGGGGAACCAACGGCCTTTCGCTGCGGCAGGTCGGGTCGTTGGTCATCGATGGACGAAAGGCAGCCGCGGGGCGGGAAAAAATCGAGTGAATTTGAACTTGCAGAGTTTCGCCGCAGTTGGTTCCCTATCCGCTCCTTGGGCGCATATGGCGGAATTGGCAGACGCGCTACTTTGAGGTGGTAGTGGGGTAACCCGTGCAGGTTCAAGTCCTGCTATGCGCACCAACCTCTCGGAAAACAGGTGTTTTCCAACCTCTCCCGGTACAACCCTGCAGATCCATCCCAGCCCCGTCGAAGTCCGAAGGGCGCGGCCCGTGTCACTTCGGCTTGCCGAACTCCGGATGCCGGGGACCGATCAACAATCCCTGGTCCTTCGTGGTAAACAACAGTGCTGTCGCCACGGGTGCCACATTGTGCGCCTGGTCGGTGCTGCTGTTGACCGCCTGCGTGATCGCCGCTGTGATCAGGTCGCCAATCAGATTGCCTGACCCTCCCGAATTGGACTCCGCACCCCCTTGCCCCTCCCAAAGGAGAAGCCCGCTCCGGGTGTCAACCAGCTTCGCCTTCGCCCAGACGACGGTCTTGCTGTTCACCACCTGATACTTGGAACCGTACTGCGTGACGGTGAGATAGAGCACGGAATCGGCCCCGAGGATCTCGTCCACCTTCTTGAGCGGGATCTGATGCATCTCCCCGGCGGTCGGCAGGCCGTTCTCCTTTAGAAACTGGTCGACCACGGCAACTGGAAAAACGTAGTAGCCGAGCTCTGCCAGGGGCCGGGTCACAGCCGCCAGGTAACCGTATGTGGCCTCCACCGCTGTGCTCTCGTTCAGGGGCGGGAGGACCAGGATCGACTTGGGAAGGTGCTCGCGCAGCAGCGTATAGTCCTTGGGCGGCACCGTCCGACACCCGGGACCCGCAACCAGCAGGGCGGCCAGGGCGAACGGCAGCAACTGGAATCTCGGGCGGCTCATGGCGACTTGATGTTGGCCAGCAGGCGGTTCATGAACACGGTCGACTCGGGAAACTCTGCACGCTCGGTTTCAAACTCCTGCCTGGCCTGCAGCAGCTTCCCGGTCTGGTAATAGAGATACCCAAGATGGGCATGGAATCCGGGGTGCACCGGCTTGTCCTTCGACCGGGCCTTCTGAAAGTCCTCCTCCATCCTGCGGATCTGCTGCTCGGCGGAGACCTTACCCGGCTTCGCGTAGGTTTCGTGAACCTGCGACTCATAGCCCCCCCAGGCATAGTGCGTCGGAGGGGCGGCACATCCCGCGAGCACCAGGGCGGCGAGGCATGCCGCCGACGCGGGACGCGCCGCCATCACTGTTTGGTGGGTTTCCATTTTCCCTGCTCCAATCCCTCCACAAGACGGTCCACCGCCTCCCGGATCGCCAGGTCGAGAACCTTCCCGTTCAGGGTTGAGTCATACGAGGCCGACCCGCCAAAGCCGAGCAACTCCCGGTTGCTGAGGGCATACTCCCCCGCCCCTTGCGCCGAGAACACCACCTCCGAGGTGAGGACATCGACGACGTTCAGATTCACCTTGGAGTAGGCCACCTGCCGCTTTCCGCTGCCGAGGATCCCAAACAACTGGTGATCGCCGGTCTCCTTCCGCCCGAACTCGGTGACATCCCCGGTAAGGGTAAAGTCGGCCCCCTTCAAAACCTGAGTCTCCCCCTTGAGCTTCGCCTCGCGGGCGATCTCCTCCATGTTATCGCGGTCCACCACTTTGAACCGCCCCGATTTCTGCAGGTGCGTGATCAGGATGGTCTTGGACTGCCCCCCAAGCCGGTCGACCCCGTCGGAGAAAAGGCCCCGCAGGTAGCTCGACCGGTTGTCAAACCGCCCGACCATCAGCGTCGATCGCGGTCCCGTGTAGGCACTGGAGGTGGAAGTCGAGTGGGCCTGGGGAACGGCAACGCTTCGATTCGATTCGGTGGCGCAGCCCGAGGCGAGCCATCCCAGAACCACCATCACCGAACACCCCTTGGCGAGCCGGACCATCCGTTGGAAGTGGGGAAAGGCCATACCCCACCCTAGCAGCCCGTCAAAAAACT
>DMJJ01000163.1:0-6282 GCA_003452185.1 Verrucomicrobiales bacterium
CTAGCCGCCGGCGGCGCGGCATTCGTCACGGGGCCACCCGCCGCTTCGACACGCCGCCGGCCCCAAGCCCCCCCACCCACCCCTGCCCCAAACCTAGATGAGGGCCCGGATGTGGCTCAGCAAGTCGGAGTAGCTCTCCAGCGCCTTGAATTGCGGAAACTGCTTCTGGATCGCTTCAGGGGAATGGAACAGGAACCCCGTGTCAGCCTCGGCCAGCATGGTCGTGTCGTTAAAGGAATCCCCCGCAGCCACCACGTTGTACCCCAGCCCGCGGAGCGCCGCCACGGACTTGCGCTTCTGATCGGGCTGACGCAGGCGATAGTCGACAATCCTCCCCTCCTTGACCTCAAGCCGATGGCAAAAAATGGTCGGCCAGCCGAGTTGGCGCATCAGGGGCTGGGCGAATTCCTCGAAGGTGTCGGAGAGGATGATCACTTGGGTGAGGGATCGGAGCTCGGACAGGAACTCGCGTCCGCCCGGGAGGGGGCTGAGGGTCCCGATGACCTCCTGGATGTCCCGGAGCTTGAGGCCGTGCTGGTCGAGGATTTTGAGGCGTCCCTTCATGAGGACGTCGTAATCGGGCACATCGCGGGTCGTGAGGCGGAGCTCCTGAATGCCGGTCTTTTCGGAGACGGCGATCCAGATTTCAGGAACGAGGACGCCCTCGAGGTCCAAAGTGACAATTGACTGCTTCACCCGGCGATCTTTGCCGCATCCCCCCCCGGCTGTCGAGAGGGAGCCGCTTCCCATCGGGCGAACCCGAGCTTTCACCGGGTTTTAGTTGCATCCCTCCGCGTTGATCTGCTGGTATACGCGTCAAATCGCAGCTGATGAAATCTAACTCGGTCGAAGTCATCGTCCCGGCCTCCACGTCGAACTTGGGGTCGGGGTTCGACACCCTAGGAATCGCCTTCAAGCTGTACAACAAGGTCCGCGTGACCCAGCGGAAGGCGAAAGGAGTCAATCTGGTCTCCCCCGTCTCGCAATCGGAGTGGCCGAAGGTGACGGTCATCGTCTACGAGGCGTTCAAGCTCTTCTTCACCCGTGCCCGGAAGGCCACCTTCGGCATCGACGTCGAAATCGGCGGCGACATCCCGTCCGAGCGGGGTCTCGGGGCGAGTGCCACCGTGCGGCTCGGGGTGGTGGCGGCGCTCAATGAGCTGGCGCGCGCGAAGATGAGCCGGGAGCAACTCCTGGACATCGTTGCGGAGCTGGAGGGGCATCCGGACAACGCCGCGCCGGCCTGTCTGGGAGGGTTTACCGTCGCCGGTAAGGTGGGCAAGACCACCCGGTGTCTCCGCTTTGAGGTCAACCCGAAGGCCGCCTTTGTGACGCTGGTTCCCAAGCAGGGGATCAGCACCGACTCCGCCCGGGAGCTCATCCCGCATTCCTTCAACAAGGGGGATGCCATTCATGCGCTGAACCGGTCGGCCTTGATCACCGCGGCGTTCGCAGGGGGGGATCTGGGGCAGCTGGCCGGTCTCTTCGACGACCGGGTTCACCAGCCGCATCGGGAACAGCTTCTTCCCCAGCTCTCCAAGGTCATCGCTGCCGGCGTGAAGGCCGGGGCCATCGGGGGGTGGCTGAGCGGTGCCGGTTCAGGCATCGTCTGCCTCACCCTCACCAAGCCGGAGGCGGTGGGCCGTGCGATGCAGAAGAACCTCCCGGACTCCGAGGTCCTGATCCTTCGGGCCGACAACAGCGGGTTCCGGATCAGCTGACAGTCCCCGCCGGGCCGCTCCCGCGGAATCAATCCCGCCAGGCCGGGGTCAGGGCCGCCGCTCGCACTCCATGACCAGGTGGGTGAAGGGGATCCTCAGCAGGTCATGCCTCAACCGGAGGCGGGGATCGGGGAAGGTGCCCTGGGCGAGCTGCCGATAGGCCTCCTCGGTTCGGACGTACTCCCCGCGATCGCGGGAAAGGAGAAACCGGGCGATTCGCGATTGCCCCTCCACGTAGCAGCCATCCAGGGTGACGAGACGACCTCCCGGCTTGAGAACCCCCCGGGCGAGCTCGAAGAGGTCACGGGCCTCCCCATCGGTCAGGTGGTGAAGGACGCCGATCGCCATCACCAGGTCGAAGCACGGCTCGTGGGGCAGGACATCCCGTGTCACCCGCTGGCAAAAGAGGCGGGCCCGGCTCCCATAGCGCGCCCGGCCGGCCTCGATGTACTCCGCGCTCAGGTCGAATCCGGTGTAATCGACCTCCCCAAGATGGGCCAGGATCTCCGCCGGCCCGCATCCGATGTCGAGCACCTTGAAGCCGGGCTGCGGCCGGATGTGCTCGCGGACGAGTGTCTCCACCGACCGGGGTCCCCCCACGAGCCGCGCGAAGGCGGCGTACAGGGCGGGGTTTGCGAGGGTCCGTCGTATCCGCTCAAAGAGCATGGGAGGAGGGGTTGCGGGAGGAGTCGGGCGTGCGGGCCCCGTCCTCCTGGAGAGGCTCGTCGCCCACGCGATCCTCGACGATGTAGCGGGGCCGGCTGCGGGTTTCATCCAGGGCTCTCCAGAGGTACTCCCCGAGAACCCCGATCATCATCATCTGGACCCCGCCCAGCACCAGGACGATGACGACCGTCGAGGCCCACCCCTGCGGCGGGTTTCCCCGGAGCGCATTGTAGACCACGAGGGCGGCGTACAGGAACCCCACCGCCGCGACCGCAAACCCCGTGACCGACATCACCCGGATGGGGAGGTAGGAGAACGCGGCCACGGAATCGATGACCACCTTCACCTTCTTGGCGAGGTTCCATCCCGAGGTCCCGTGGACCCGGGCCCGTTTCGTGTACCCGAGGGAGGATTGGCGGAAGCCCATCCAGACGATGAGCGGCAGGATGCTGAGGTTGACCTCGCGCAGCCGGACCAGCTCCCGGATCACCTTCCGGTCGAGGAGAAAGAAGTCCGCCCCGGTGGGGGGGATGTCCTTCAACCCGATCACATCCCGCATCAGGAAATAGTAAAACCGGGAGAACAGGGCCGCGAACCCGGTGTGCCCCTCGCGGGTTTCCCGGACGGCGAACACGATCGAGACGCCCGCTCGCCATTGCTCCACGAGCTGGGGGATCACCTCGGGCGGATCCTGGCAGTCGGCGGCCAGCACCACGGCGCAATCTCCGCGGGCGTGCTCGAGCCCGCAGATCATCGCCATGTGGGACCCAAAGTTGCGGGAGAACCGCACCCCCCGGATCCGCGGGTCCTGGCGGGCAAGCTCCGTCACCGTCGCAAAGGTGTCATCCCGGGAACGGTCATCCACGATGATCCATTCCCAGGTTCCGGGAAGGGTGGCCAACTCCCGAACCAGCTGCCGGTGAAGCTCGGGAAGGTTCCGTGCCTCGTTGAAGGCAGGAGTGACAATGGACACGCGCAGACCGGCGGGGCGAGGGACGGTGGATGGCGGTTCCATGGGGGGATTCTTCGATGAAGGAAGCGGCGGGCTCAATACACAATTTCACTCCCCGGCCGGCAGGGTCAGGGGCCCGGGGGCGGTCTTGTTCAAGGCCTGGATGAACCGCCGGGGCCACCCCATCCCCTGGAGCCTCTCCATGGTGGCGGGGACATCGTAGGGGACGCGACGCAGGCTGATCCGCGGGGCCCCTTCCCCCTCCAGCTCCACCAGCCCCCAGCTCGCACGCGGATCCCCATCGCGAGGCTGCCCCACGGATCCCGGGTTGAAGAGCACCCCACCGCCCTCGATCGAGCGAAGGAGGGGGTAGTGGGTATGGCCCAGGAGGAGGAGCTCGTCGGGCTTTGGGAGCCATGACGGAAGGGATCGATCGTCGGGATAAAACCGCCCCTCAAGGGGATCGGCCGGGGTGCCGTGCACCATCCGCAACCACCAGCCCCCCGTTCGCCGCGAGTGTTCATGGGGGAGTCCCCCAAGCCATTCGAGCCCCGCGGCGGGGAGCTCGCGGGCGTTCTGCGCCGCGGCGGGGTAGTACTCGGGGGGAGGGTCGGGGGGCGGCTCCCCGGCGGCAGCCCCCAGCACGAGCTGATCGTGGTTCCCAAGCACCGACACGGGTGAAAGCGTCGCAACCTCCTCCCAGGTCTCGCGGGCCCACGGGTAGTATCCAAAGAGATCCCCGAGCAACAGGACCTCATCCACCCCGGCGGCGCGGACGTCGGCCAGGACCCCCCTCAGGGCGAAGACATTTGAGTGGATGTCGGAGAGGATCGCCAGTCGGGTCGGCATGAGGGGGGGGAGAGGGGCGGAACGCGGGCGTTCGTCAGACCCCGGGTCGTTGCGCCGAGAGGCGGTCGAGGTCGGCCATGGGAACCAGCACGTGCTGGAAGGCGCGAATCGCCGCCACATCCGACCGATAGTCCAGCCGGCCGAACTCCTCCCCGAAGAGGAAGTTTCGGATGAGGATGTCCGGCTCGTTGAACCCCGCGCTCCCGCGGATCGAGGTGGTCCCGGAGAACCGGGGGTGGACCTCGAACACCACCACCTTCCCCTCGACCAAACGGAGCTGGATGTTGGTCGGGCCCCGGAGCCCGAGGGCGAGCACGAGCCGCTCGCACTCCTGCTGGATGAAGGGATGGCGGATGAGAAACCCCTGGGAATAGCCGGTGGAAAGGGAATAGGTCTCGGAATCGATCCGGCGCCGGAGCCCCAGCGAGAGACCAATCAGCTTCCGGTGCATGACGATCGAGTCGATGATCTTCCCGTCGCGCGAGACCATCACCCCGACGGTGTACTCGCCATCGCCCGACCCGACGTATTCCTGGAACACGACCTGCCCGGGCAGCGGCCGCTCGCCGAGGTAGCGCTCGACCTCGGACTCATCGTTGAGCAGCGCGACCCCCCGGGATCCCCCGCTCTCCTCGGTCGGCTTCCCAACGATCGGGAAACCGGTCTCGGCCACCAGTCGCCGCCACTCCGTCGAGGCGACGCTCCTTGGGACCCCAAAGCCGTTTGCCGCGAGCCAGTCGTAGAGCCGCTCCTTGTTGGCGCAGAGCTTCACCGGCTCTGGCGGGCTTGCCACCACCACGCACCCGGCCGCCTCGAGCACGGCCCGTTGCTCGGAGACCACCCGCACCTCGGGCTCCGTCCCGGGGAGAATCACCTGGATCCGTTCCCGTCGGATCAGCTCAAGCAGCGCGGGAAGGTACCCGGGAGAGGCCGCGGTCGGGACCAGGTGGTGGTCGGGGACCAGGTACAGACCGAAGGAGAAGGGATCGGCGTCCGTCACCACGGGGCGATAGGCCTCGGGAGGCGCGAGCAGGAGGGCGTGGAGGATCTGGTGACCGACAGACCGGCCGCCCACTCCGGTCACCAGGACGTTGGTGCGTGGCTTCATGAGGGGGCGGAGCCCGGGAGCTCCCGGGACGACGAATCGATGGATGACACAGGAAATGGCAAGCCGTTGGCTTATAGAACCGCGGCCCCGAGCCGGGCAAGCCTAGAAACCCTCGCGGCCGCGTCCCGCTTTGGGTTTGCAACCATGGATCGGGCCGAAGTACGGTGGCGCACGGACCAAGTCGCAGCCATGGGATCGGGAATCAAGATACCGCGGACCACCCGCATGGCCCCGGCTCGTTCGCGTCACATCATCCCCATGTTCCTGATCGTGCTCGCACTGGCGTTCATCAGCCAGACCTGGCCCTACTGGCGCTCCGGCCGCCTGCTCCCGGGGACGCACGCGGACGGGGCCTTCCACTACTACAGCGAGCTGGCCCGGCTCTCCCCCTCCCTGTTTCCAAACGACCTGGCAGTCACCTCGAACCGGAACCTCGGCTACTACGAGCACTTTTATCGCGGACTCGGCTGGATCGCGCGCGCCACCGGATTGGGGCTGCTCAACACGAACATGCTCGTCTGCTGGCTGGGGAATGCCCTCTACCTCCTCGGGGTGATGCGGGTGCTGGATCGCCTCGGGCTCCCGCCCCTCTGGTGCGCCGTGGGGACCCTTCTCGCCGCCCAGGTCTACGTTCTCCTGGCGATGTGGAGCGGAGTCGTCCACTCGGTGGCGATCCCCCGGGAGTTCTGGCTCTGGCCTCTCCCGTGGTTCCTCGCCTGGTTCCTGGGCGGCGCCCGGTCGGGGCCCGAGCTACTGCTGTTTTACGGGGCCCTGGGACTGACCTACGCGATGACCTATCCGCTCTGGGCTGCCCTCTTCGGGCTGGCGTTCGGGCTCGGGGACCTCTGGAGGCTGGCGCAGGCCCCCTCCGCCGCGGGGTTCCTCTGGCTGGGGCTGGCCGGAGGGGTTTGCCTTCTCCTGGTGGCGCTTCCCTCGCTGACGATGCTTCACGTGGTCTCCCGGGATGGGAGTGCCATCTCGGAGTA
>DMJJ01000163.1:6525-6775 GCA_003452185.1 Verrucomicrobiales bacterium
CTTCACGTGGTCTCCCGGGATGGAAGCGCGATCGCGGACTACAACCAGGTCGGCCGGAGCGTCTATGCCTCGAAGGGATTCCGCCGGCTCCTCCTGTTCACGGCGCTCGGCGCGGGGGCCCTCTTCCTCCTGCAGCGGAGCCCGGGAGGGCTCTCCCTCCCCGCGGCCCGCCTGGCCGCAGTCACGGCGGCGGCGGTCCGGGTCCGCTGCCTCTATGAGCCCCTCCAGCGGCCCCCCCCCCCCCCGTCGC
>DMJJ01000323.1 GCA_003452185.1 Verrucomicrobiales bacterium
GCGAGCCAGTCGAGAAGCTCGGGATGCGTTGGCCACTCCCCCTGCGCCCCCAGGTCGTCGACCACCCCGGAGAGCCCGTTTCCGAAGAACTGCTTCCAGAGCCGGTTCATCACGGCGCGCCCCGTGAGCGGGTTTTCGGGGGAAACGAGCCACCGGGCGAGATCGAGGCGGGTCAACCGCGGGGCGTTCGTCGCGCCGCCGGAAGCCGGGGCGGGATCGCGGAGCAGAAACCCGGGAGGCGAGGGGACGACCACGGGCCCGGACTCATCCTGCCAGTTCCCGCGGGCCAGCACCCGGGTGAGCACCGGTGGGGTCGAAAGGCTGACCACCGTGGGGGTCCGTCCCTCGCGGCATTCAAGGCGCTCCGCATTCAGGCCGCGGTAGCGGCTCAACGCCTCCGGAAGGGCGCCGGTGGAGAGGAGATAGGACTCGGCCGCCCGCCGCCCCCCGGCCCCGGCACGCTTCCAGCCGGAGGGGGCCGACTTGAGAGCCGCCAGGAGTGAGGGATCGGCCCCGGAGTCCAGAGGCCGCACGCAGGGGAATGGAGAGTAATCGACCCGGACCCGGGACAGCGCATCGCTTCGAAGCCGGACGATGAGTCGGTCGCCCGCCGCCACGGCCCCCCGCAGCGGTTCAAGCACCCAGACGCCCAGCTGTGCCTCGTGGTCGTGCGCCGCCGCGGTGCGCCATCCATTCTGAATCCCGAGGACCTCGAAACCGTTCGCGTAGGCCGGATCATGATGGGTGGCCTCCGCATGATAGACGGCGAGCTTCCGCGGAGCGTTGGTCCCCTGGACCAGGTCCGCCCCGAGGGAGAGGGTGGTTCGACCTCCTCCGCGGACGATGGCGTTGGTGCCGACCGGCAGCAACTCGACGCGGATCGCCCCCAGCCATCCGGGCTCGAGCGGCAGCTCGAGCCGAAACTCCGCAGTCCCGCGAGGCCCCGTGACGACCAGTTCCCCGGAGGCGTTCACCACCGCGTTGGAGTCCGGCGGGGAGAGAAGCCTGGGAAAAGGCCGGATCCACCCCGTGGGATGGGCCACAGCGGAGCGGCGGGCGGCGGCAGCCCAGGCCTCGGGGGAGACCTCCCCGGCCCCGGGGGAACGGGCCCCGCCCGGAAGGAGCCCGGTCAGCAAGGCCGCCATTTCGGACTGGAGCCGCGCGGAGCGCCGTTTCAGGTAGTCGCTCTCGACCTCGATCTCGGGGGGAAACGGATGGTCGTTACTCCAGCCGCGAAGCTCGGGGTTGGGGGTATAGGCGTAGTCCTGGTACACCCCCCATTGGCGAAGATCGGAAAAGTATGCGGCCAGGGAGTAGAAATCCCGCATCGTGAACGGATCGAACTTGTGGTCATGGCACTCGGCACACCCGAGGGTGGATCCCAGCCAGGTGGTGCCGATGGTCCTGACCCGGTCGGCTGCGTACTTGGCGAGGTACTCCCTCGGCTGCGCCCCGCCCTCCCGCGTGACCATGTTCAACCGGTTGAACCCGCTGGCCACCTTCTGCTCAGGGGTGGCGTTGGGAAGCAGGTCCCCCGCAATCTGCTCGATTGTGAAGCGATCGAACGGGGTATTCCGATTGAAGGAGGCGATGACGTAGTCGCGATACGGGAAGACGTTCACGTTCTGGTCGCCATGGTAGCCGACGGTGTCGGCAAACCGGACGAGGTCCAGCCAGCCCACCGCCATCCGCTCCCCGAAGTGGGGTGAGGCCAGAAGCCGGTCGACCTGCCGCTCGTAGGCATCGCGCCGGCGGTCGGACACAAAGGCATCGAGCTCCGCGGGTGTTGGCGGCAGGCCCACGAGATCAAGGCTCAACCGGCGAAGCAACGTCCTCCGATCCGCCTCGGGCGACGGGGTGATGGAGCGTTTTTCCAGCTGCTGGAGAACGAAGGCATCGACCGGCTGACGGACCCATTCGCCCTGTCGAACCGCGGGCAGGGAGGGCCGCCGCGGTACGAGATAGGCCCAGTGGGCCTGGTATTCGGCCCCCTGGGCGATCCACCGCTTCAGGATCATCCGCTGGGCCGGGGTCACGCTCTTGTGGGTGTCGGGCGGGGGCATCAGTTCGTCCGGATCCCGCGTCAGGAGCCGCTGGATGAGGCCGCTCTCCGCAGGTTTCCCGGGCAGAATCGCCTTCCTGGCCACGGCATCCTCCCGGAGATCGAGGCGGAATTTCCCCTTCCGATGCCCCTTGTCGGGCCCATGGCAGTAGAAACAGTTCTCGGAGAGGATCGGGCGGACATCGCGGTTGAACTCCACCCTCTCCTCGGCGCGTCCGGAGCGGGGCGCAGAGAGTCCGAGGAGAACCGCGCAGGCGGCCCCGGCGAGGCGGGCGGATCGGGTCAAGGCGTGGGGGTTCATGCGGGGGCGTCGGCCGGTCGGCACCATGCGTTGCAGTGTGAGTTCGTGGCATCCTCCCCCCCGCGGCCCGGGTTGACAAGCCTGCCGGGAGATCGGGCCGACGGGAGGGGTGCGATTGGAAGTGGGTGGGCCAAAGGGGGGGAGAGGCGGGCAAGATGAGGAAGGAAAAGCCCTCCTGTCACGGGCCGGGTTCGTCAGCCCCTGCACTCCGCGTCACCGGGTCACCGCGTCTCCGCGATTCCGAGGAGAAGGAGAGGGGGTGTGGATAGACCTTCCCACATCCCTTCCAGGTTCAGCCGGACGAAGCGTGGGTCCGGGTCGGGGGGGGGCGGCAAGCGTTGATCGGCTCTAGCTCGAAGGGGGCCCAGGGGTCTGTTCACGCACGTCCGCTGCTCGTTTTGGAATCGCGGTGACGCGGTGACGCAGAGGGGCGGACCGGGCATGGGTTTTGTTCAGGATGGGATGCCCGCTTGGAAGGGGAGGCGTCGAGAAGGGGATCGCTGCACTCAGATCCTGTGGCGGGGAAACGGGTCGTGGGTTGCGGGGGAAGAACGCGGAAGCGGGAGATCGCAACAAACCCCTCCAGCCATCGCCCCTGTGGAATCCCGGAGGGACTCAGGCCTGGCGGGGGGCTGGCTTCGAGGTGCGGGTGGCGGACTCGATGCTCTCCCAGAACTTGGGGTTTTCCTGGAGCATGGAATCCTCGGGGACCGGGAGGCTGGAGCGGTAAAGGAAATCCTTGAGCGTATTGCGGCTCATGATCCGGTGAACCACCAGGCCGAGGTCATGGCGCTCAAAATAGACCCGGTAGTCGCCGATCCGAAAGCGGTAGAGAATCTTCCCATCGCGTTCCAGCTTGCCGAAACGCTCCAGATCCGTGGTCATCGCCGCCTGGGGCAACCCCCTGAACTGGCCGAGGATTTCGAGCTGGAGCTCGCGTGGCATCCGCGCCAGCTCCGAGGAGCTGGTTGGGTTGAAGATGATCTGGAACGGAAGCATGTCGTGACGACGCTGGTAGCCCGTACGGGAATCGCACCCGTCTCTCAGCCTTGAGAGGGCTGCGTCCTAACTGATAGACGAACGGGCCACAGCCGGCCGATAGTTAGCCAAAGAGATTCGCGTGAGTCAACCCTCCCGAATTTTTTACGTGGGTTGACATTCAGGGTGGCCTCAAAGGAGGATTGACATTGTGCCGCGCGTTTACGACCTGGTCATGACGCACAAGCTGGATGCGGATGATCTTTTCATCCACCGCATCCAACAGCACTGTGCCCGGCTGGGGCTCAATTTCTTCCTGATCGAACCGGTCTGGGTCGACGCATTCCACCAGGCCATGGCCCGCGGGGAGGTCTGGCCCCGGGTGTTGCTCAATATGCACAGTGAGCACCACCGGCCGGACGACCCCTACACCCGGTTGGTGCGCCTCGCGGCGGAGAAGCAGGTGGAGCTGATCGATCCCCCGGATGTGGCGCAGGCGGCGTTCAACAAGGCCCGGTTCCATCCCAGGCTCATGGAAGCCGGGGTGCACGTCCCCCACACGATCGTGGTGCCGAAGGAGGGGGTCCCGGAGTTCCGTCTCACGGAACAACAGAAGGCCGACCTGGGGTACCCCTTCGTCATCAAGCCAAGCCTGGGCTACGGACGGCGGGGGGTGATCATGAACGCGACCTCCGAGGGGGACCTTGCGAAGTCGGCCGCCGACTGGCCCGACAGCGACTACCTGCTGCAGCGAAGGATGGTGGCCCGGAGCGTCGGGGAGTGGCCCGTTTATTTCCGCGTGTACCACGCCTTTGGGTCCATCTGGTACGACTGGTGGAACTGCTACACCGACCGCTCACGCCCCGTCACCCCGCAGGAGTTCGCCGATCTGGGGCTCAAGCCACTGGAGCAGATCACCCGGACCATCGCGTCGCTGAGCCGGATGCGCTTCTTCTCGACCGAGATCCTGCAGACCGCCGAGGGGACGTTTGTCGCAATCGACTACGTGAATGACCAGTGCCACATGCTCAGCCAGTCGGCGAGCCCCGAGATCGGGGTCCCGAATGAGGTGGTGGAAGCCATCGCCCATCGCCTGGTGGAAGGGGCGCTGGAGCTGATCCGAAACCGGCGGTAGGAGGCCGCTCACGGGGTGAGCCGCGGCGCCCCGGTTCCGCGATCAGAGTCGGGCCTTGATCTTGTCGTGCACCGTGCGGGAGAGGGCCTCATCGCCGAAGGTCCCGACCCGGATGCGGAGCTCCGTGATCTTGTCGGAGGTCTTGTTCAACGTGATCCGCACCGTCTTGTCGTTCGCCGTCTTCGCCTCCACCTTCGCATACAGGGCATCCTTGGCCGTGTCCTTGACGGTGAACTGGAGATCTCGCATCGCACCCTGGGCGGCGCCATACGCCTTGTCGAGCGGAGCCTCCAGGCTCGCCTTGAGCTCGCCGTTGGCATAAGCCACCCCGGCCACCCCGGCTGCGGCACCGGCCCCGATCAGGGCCACGGAGGCGCATCCGGCGACGGAGAAGAGCATCAGGCAGAGGGCGAGGGGATAGAGTTGGGTGATCCGTTTCATAGCAACGGGAGAAAGAGTGGTCAGTCGACCGAAGGAAGGAAAGCCTCAAAACAGCGGGGGGATCGGGGGGAGGACAGGAATGCCCTGCAGGTCGGGAGGAAGGTTCCGTGTAAGGAGGCGCCACCGTGCGCGACGTGGAAGGTGTGGGACGGGCCCTGGTTGCCCGTCCGAAACCGACACGAATCAACGACACAACGCAGCACTCCTCATGAAACATCATTGGATCCCCTCCTGGCTCCTCCTCACCCTCACCCTGACCCCGGCCGCCTTCGCGGACCACCCCGCCGCGGCGGCCGCAGGCTCACGCCCAGTGGGGGCCGTCTACACCATGGACAACGCCGCAGGGGGCAACCACGTCCTGGCGTTCGCGCGCCACGCAGATGGGACGCTGGGAACCCCGTCGATCGTGGCGACCGGCGGCGCTGGCACCGGGGACGGCCTCGGCAACCAGGGGGCCGTGGTCCTGAGCCGGGACCGGCGCTGGCTTTTTGTCTGCAACGCCGGGAGCGATGAAATCTCCCTCCTGACCCAGACCCCACGGGGCCTTCGACTGGTGGAAACCATCCCCTCGCAGGGACATCGCCCCATCAGCCTCGCGCAGCATGGCAACCTTCTCTACGTGCTCCACGCCGGCGGCGCGACCGGTGGGGCCGATACCCTGACCGGGTTTCTGTTCGCCGGGGGCCAACTCCTTCACATCCCGGGCGCCAGCTATCCCCTAAGCGACAAGAACACCGGCCCCGCGGAAGTTTCGTTCACCCGCGACGGCGGACATCTGGTCGTCACCGAGAAGGCAACGGCGATCATCGACACCTTCCAGGTCACCTCGGAGGGCCTGCTCGACGAGCCGAAGATGTTCCTCTCCCCCGCCCCGCCCCCGTTTGGGTTCGCCGCAGGCCGCCATGACCGGATCTACGTCACGCAGGCGGCGGGCGGCGGGGCCAACCCGGGCGGGAGCTCCGTCTCGTCGTACGAGGTCACGGAGGATGGGGATCTCGAGATCCTCAGTGCCAGTGTTCCCTCGCACCAGACGGCCGCCTGCTGGCTCACCCTCTCGAGGGATGAGCGATTCGCCTACACGGCCAACACCCCCAACGCCTCGATCAGCCTCTTCAGCGTCGATCCTCACGGGGGGCTGACACTCCTGGCACCTCAGGCGGCCACAACGG
Organism: Verrucomicrobiales bacterium; assembly: GCA_003452185.1. GTDB lineage: Bacteria > Verrucomicrobiota > Verrucomicrobiia > Limisphaerales > UBA11320 > UBA11320. Next base: position 6,087 of record DMJJ01000323.1, read on the forward strand.
GAACCAGCGGCGCAGTCGACCTTGCCGAAAGCCTCGATGGACGTTTCCTGTATGGGCTGCAGCCCGGAAGCGGTTCGATCGGGATCTATGGCGTGGCCAAGCACGACGGCACCCTCACACCAATGCCTGCCATGGTGAATCTCCCACACACGGTGAACGGACTCGCCGCCTGGTGACATCTGCCTGACGCCACGATCCACGTCCTTGCGCTCCACCCCGGCCCGACGCCGGGGTGGAGCTTTGCCAGGCCCGGAGGGAGCTCAGGGAGGGGGAGGCTTCGTGGAGGGCGAATCGAACAGCTCGCCCAGCAAACGCTGCCCCAGGGGCTGATCGGGCCGCGACCGGAGCAGCTGGTCGTACAGCTGACGGGCGCGGGGCCGGTCGGCTTGCGCCATTACCTGGATCACCCCCACCAGCCGAGCGTAGGAGGGGGTGAAGTAGAGGCTCTCCCCGACGCTCTGAAAGTAAAGATCGATGGCCTCCGGGAGCTTGCCCGCCGATTCGCGGGCCAACCCGTGGAGGTAGTGGTCCCGGGCGGCCACATACTCCCTCACGAGCGGGGAGGCATCGGCGCCACCGCGTGCCCCGGGAGCCGCCCCCCCTCCGGGGGCCCGCATCCCGTCGAGCACCGCCAGGAGGGTGTCGGCCGGGCCCGCCCCCGGGAGGGCCTCCACCCAGGGAGCCAGAAATGTAACGCGGGGAAAGTCATCCGTGTTCAGCCGCCCCCGCATCCCAACCCCTTCCCGCTCCAGGCGGCCGACATGGCATCCGAGCAACTGCACCGCGTTGGCGAACCCGGTGGCCCGCATCTCCGCGGGATCCACCTCGCGAAGCCGGCGCTCCGCCAGCGCGGCCCAGTCGACCGGTGCCGCGTCGACCCGGCCGATGAGTCCGAGGACCGGGATGTCGACGTTGTAGTGGAGGATCCAGACGTCGGCGCGGGAGAAGACCGAGGCGAAGGTGTCACGGATCACCTCCCAGGTCCGGAGGTCGATCTGGTGGAGGGGAAGCCACTGGCAGAAAAGCCCTCCCGGGGCGAGCCGGTTTCGGATCGCCTGAAAGTGCTCCCGGGTGTAGAGGAACCCCGCCCCGTCCCGCGCGGGATGGAAGAGGTCGGCCACGATCACGTCATACGGGTCGTGGGCCCCCTTCACGAACCGACGGGCATCGGCCGCGATCAGGTGGACCGACGGGTTTTGATCCGGGGAGCGGTTCTCGGGGGCAAACCGGGGAAGGACTTCGAGCACCTCGGGAACGAGCTCCACGGCATCGATGACGAGGTTGGTATGAAGGGTCGCCGCCCCGAGCGTGACCCCGGTGCCCGGCCCCAGGAAGAGGGCCCGGCGGGGCGAGGGGTGAAGGAGCAGCGGGAGGTGCGCCTGCCGTCGCTGGGCCACCAGGGCGGAGGTCCCTCCCATCTGAAACCGGTTGTTCACGCGGAGGGTCCGATCCCCCCGCTCATCCCGCACCACGGTGACCGTGGCCATGGCGCCGACGCGGCTCTCAACCAACCCGGTCCCGGAGGGAAGGTCGGTCAGGTGAAGATCCGCCGGGAGCAACCCCACCACCAATCCCACCCCCAGGGCGACGGCGAACGACCAGGTGCGGGGGGAGGGAACGAGGGCGAGGTATCCCGAGGCGACCAGCAGGAAGGTCCATTTAAACCCGGCCCAGGGAAGCAGCCACACCCCGAACACCAGGCTCGCGATGGCCGCCCCGGCGTAGTTCCACCCGACGGCGGGACCGATCCCCCGCCCGGGGGTCCGCGCCAGCGTGACGAGATGGGAGAAGCAGGCCCCCATGGCCAGGCAGGGAAGGAAGAAGAGAAGGAGAGCGATCGCGACCTCGGCCGCCGGAATCGAGAGCCAACCGAGCGAAGGAGCTGACTCAATCGCGAGGAACAGGCCCCGGGACCGGGGAAGGCTTCCCGCCCCGAGCAGCACCCCGAGGCTCGCGGCCGCCAGAACCCAGGAGAGGAGGTCGACCGGATGCCGGGAGCGACCCCAGCGCTCGAAGGCCCAGGCGCCGAGGAACGTGGCGAGCAGGTACACCGCGAGGGAGGTGGCGAACGAGTAGAGCGTGTTCTCATGCACCATGGAGAGCGCACGCACCCCGACCACCTCGAGCCCGATACCGAAAAACCCGGTGAGAAAGAGGGTCGTTCGGAGCCGGAGGATCGAGACCGGCCCTTCGCGGGTCCGCCGACGGGGGGGAGGGCTCCCCTTGGGGGCCACGGCCCCCGCCCCTCCGATTCCGCCCGCCGCCAGGAACAGGGCTGCGCACGCAAGGTTGGCCCCCCCGCAGACGAGCAGCGCCCCACGCAACCCCAGCAACGGCATCCAGGCGAAGGCGGCCCCCAGGCACCCGGCCATCGCGCCGAAGGTGTTCCACCCATAAACCCATCCGAGGGCATGGTCCTCCCGGTCCAACGGTTCCAGCAGCCCCTCCATCACGGGCAGGGTGGCTCCCATGGCCAGGGTCATCGGGAGAAGCGAGAGGCCGGGAAGGAGGATCGCCACCATCCAGAGCCCGACGGGAGAGGAAGCCGTCCCGGCCCAACGGGCCGCCACCTCGCCCAGGGGAGGCAACCCCCAGGCCGAGAGGATCACCCCGACCCCGATGACCCCTTCCAGCGCCGCTGCAAGGCGGACCGGGGAGAGGCCGATGCGGGGGGAAGCGGAGATCCTCCCCCCCAGGGCAAGCCCCCCCATCACGGCGGTGACCACGCCCAGGACCGAGGGGACCTCATGTCCCAACGACGCGGAGAAGACCTTGCTCCAGACCACCTGGGCCCCGAGGCTCCCGAATCCCGAGAGGAAGAACAGGCATGGGAGGAGCCGTCGAAGGAGCGGAGCCGCGGGCATGGGGGGCTCTCAGCCGACGGAGGGTGGGGAGGCGCCCCCGTCCCTCCGTCGACCGGTTGAAATCACCACTTCACCGACTCGAGGTAGCGCAGGCTCTGCGGCACCTGCTCCTCGGCGATGGGAGACTCGTCCTCGATGAAGTAATGCTTCACGCCTGCCTGGCGCGCGGCCTTGAGGATGGCAGGCCAGTCCATCTGGCCGGTGCCGAGGACGACATCGTTCCGGACATCCCCTCCCCCGCTGGCATTCCCCTTAACCCCTTTGCGCAGGTCCTTGAGGTGCATGAGCTCAAAACGCTTCGGATACTTCTTCAGCCAGGCGACCGGATCCTGTCCCGGGAAGACGACCCACAACACATCCATTTCGTAGGCGACGAGCTCCGGCTTGGTTTCCGAGATCAGCAGGTCGAGGATCGTCCCCTTGCCGAACGCGCCGAACTCGTACCCATGCGTGTGATAGAAGAACTTGATTCCCTGGGCATGCAGGGCCTGTCCGGCCTTGTTGAAAGTGGCGGCCGCCTCACGGCACTGCGCCTCGTCGAACTCCCCTTTGTGGGGAATCCAGGCGCATCCGGCGTATTGCAACCCGAGCTGCCGGGCCTCACGGGCGACCCCCTCCGGGTCATTCTTGTAGCGCTCGTAGGGAAAATGCCCGCTCACCGGCTTCAGCCCGGCATCGGCGAGCATTCCCTTGAACTTGTCCGGGGAAAGATTGTAGGTGCCGGCGAGCTCCACCTCGTGAATCCCCAGCCCCTTGACCTTCTGGAGGGTGGCCGGGACGTTCCGGGTGAACTCGGCGCGGAAGCTGTAGAGCTGCAGCCCGACCGGCCCCTTGAAGCTCGGTCCGGTGCCGGTCGAGGAGTTGGCGGCGGCAGCGGGGAGCAAGGTTGCAAGAAGGGCGAACCCTGCGGTCAGGACTCTCTGCGAAAGGAGGTTCATGAGGCAATTCAACGACAGATTGGCAAGGAAGCAAATGGAGAAATTGCGCCGCCGTCTCGTTACATTGACTTTCCCCCCGCTTTGGCACCATAGTCCCCACCACACTCAAATGAACTTTGACATGTCGCACCTTCTCCAGCGCTGGGATTACCGTCCCGGCGAGGTGATGGTGAGGAAAATCAAAGGCAGGGATGGCACTCTCAAGCTGCAGCTCCGGGTTGACCTCGGGATCCTGCAGATGAACCTCGACGGAAGGCCGGATGGCAAGAAGCCCAACGGCTTCCCCTCCTTCTACGATTTCCTGCTCCGGCGCCTGGACGACCACGTCGCCAAGAATGGCGGGGATGAGACCTTCAAGCTGCCAACGGATTCCTGCACGCGCCTCCATCTTGAGGCCCTGCAATACCACCATCGCTACATCTGCCTGCTTCAGCTCGAGGAATTCGACGCCGTAGAGCGGGACTCGATGAGGAACCTGGCGGTGTTTGATTTCGCCGCCCGCTACGCCTCGACCCCGGAGCTGGCCTGGAGCCTGCAGCAGTTTCGTCCGCAGTCGATCATGATCCTGACCCGCGCCCGGGCGACCCCGCTGATCCGCCGCCGCCGGCAGGCCAAAGCCGTGGCCGAGATCGAGTCCGGAATCCGGCTCCTGAACGAGTTTTACGACGAGGTGCAGCGGCCTGACCTCCAGGAGCAGAGCATCGAAGTCGAGTCGCTCCAGAATTGGTTGAATGACCTCCGGGCAGTAACCCCCTCCCGCCGCCGTCCCTCCCGCCGGGAGCAGCTTGAGTCCCAGCTTTCGGAGGCCGTCCAGCGGGAGGATTACGAGAAGGCGGCCCGTGTGCGGGACCTCCTCCGAAACCTCCGCCTGCCCGGCAGCAAATAGCCCCCAGAGACCCGGGCGGCGGGATTCCGGGACCAGCCGGCCGGTCCCCCGCACC
>DMJJ01000505.1 GCA_003452185.1 Verrucomicrobiales bacterium
CCGGGGAGCTACCTCGACTCGTGGGGGGGGATTGGCACCGGGAACACGAATCCGCTCGCGTTCAAGATTCAGGGCCCCGTGCCGGCCCTCTCGGCGCAGTATCGCCCGCTCCCCTCCGGCTATGTCTCGGTCGCAGGAGCCCCGACCGGGCCCGGGCGGATCGAGCGCGATCCCTCGCAGCCGTACTACCTGACGAACTCGCCCGTGACGGTGAAGGCAGTGCCGGATCCCGGGGCCTACTTTGTCGGCTGGAAGGCCGGGGCTTCGGGGACGGAGAAAACCCTCTGGCTCTCCCCGACCTCCAGCTTCCTCCTGACGGCGGAGTTCGCCCTGGTTCCGACGAACCAGTTTTTCGTCGATGCCGCCCACAACGAGCATGGGCATTTCCTGTTCCTGCCCCCCGCCCCCTACTATACGAACGGCAGTAAGATCCAGATCGTGGCGATCCCCGATCCGGGGTATTACTTCGACGCGTGGGCTGGAGACGCCTCCGGGAATGCGAACCCGCTTGCGCTGACCGTGGCAACGAACCGGACCCTCACCGGGACCTTCGTCGCGCTTCCCCCCGGCTCCTTCTCGGTGGTGGGAATCCCCTCCGGCCCCGGGCGCGTGAGCCTCACCCCGGCCCAAACCCTGTTTGCAGCCGGGTCAAACGTTGTTGCAACGGCCATCGCCAACCCGGATGCCTACTTCGTGCGCTGGACCAACCGTCCGTCTCTCAAATCTCCGGTCGCCGAGTTCACGGTGACGACAAACCTCTTTCTTCAGGCGGAGTTTGCTGCTGTGCCCTCGGGAAACGCCGTGGTGAGTCTCTCCCAGACGGGGCAGGGGACGGCCACGCGCGACCCGGTAAGGGACTACTATCCCTTGAATTCGATCGTCACCCTGACCGCCGCGCCCGCGGCGGGGAACTACTTCGTCGGGTGGGGGGGGGCTGTCGCCAGCCTGGAAAGCGTCGTGTCGCTGGTGGTCACCGGGAGAATGGAGATCACGGCGGCGTTTGCCCCGATCCCGCCGGAGCATTTCTCGGTGCTCCTCTCACACACGGGTGGGGGATCGATACAGGTTGTTCCGGCACGCACGGAGTTCCCGGGCGGCACGGACGTCACGTTCCAGGCGATCCCCGCCTTCGGATTCTATTTCGACGGCTGGTCCGGTGCGTTCACCGGTTCTGTTCCGGTGGTGCCAATAACGGTCACGAGCAACCTGGTGGTGCGGGGGAGGTTCTCGCCCCCGCCCGCGAGCAACGTCGTGATGCAGTTGTCGGCCGAGGGGCCGGGAAGCGTCTCCGTTGATCCTGTCGCGCCGTACTACCAGAAGGGGACCGTGGTGACGGTGACAGCCACGCCAGAGCCGGAGGCGACATTCACCGGGTGGTTTGGGGGATTCAGTTCGGTTTTGAGCTCCTACCCGATCACGATCCCTTCGACAAACTTCACCCTGGTGGGGCGCTTCATCGGGCATCCGACCGACATCACCCTCTCGGTGCTGGACGACCCGGGGGCCGGCTCAGGATTCGGATTCCTCGTCACGGGCCCGGCCGGGGCTTCCTGCACGGTGCAGTCGTCTGTGGAGCTTTTCGAGAAGGGAGGGACGACCTGGACGACCGAGGGGCCGCTGGTGCTCTCCGCCGTCGGGGGAACGAACCTTTTCCGGGTGTCGGGAAAGGCCGGGAGTGGGATTCGGTGGTACCGGGTGGTGTTGCCGTAGGGGGGGTGGCGGCGGGGGTCAGTCGGCCACGGCGAGGTCCATGTCCCCGGTGTAGTAGAGGATGCGGGCGCAGTTCGGGCAGTTGACGATCTCCTTGCTTCCGCGGCACTGCAGCACGAGGCTCCGGCTCAGGCCCATGTGGCACCCGCCACAAACGCCGTGGGCGATGCCGACGAGGACCTTCCCTCCCTTGCTCTTGAGAAGCCGCTCGTAGCGTGAGAGCAGGCTTTCGTCCGCGGTGGCGGCGGCGGCGTTCCGTTCGGCCTCGGCGGCGGAGACCTCCTGGTTGAGCTTCTCCTCCCGGGTCTTGAGCTCGGCGAAGCGGCCATCGAGGGTCTTCTTCGCTGCGAGGTAGTCGGCGTTCGCCTCGGCCACCTTCTTTTGGGCGGCCTCAATCTTCTCCATGAATTCGATCTGTTGGTCGTCGAGCTTGGCGATCTCCCGCTTGCAGTTGTCGATCTCATTCCCGAGGGCCCGGTACTCCTCGTTCTTCTTGGTTTGGAACTGCTGGTGGGAGTATTTCTCGATCTGGGTCTTCTTCGACTCGACCTCCAGCTCCAGACGCTTCCGCTCGGACTCGAGGTGCTTCACCTGGAGCTTGGCCTGATCCAGGGCGGCGGACGTGTGGGAGGTCTTGGACTCCAGGCTGGCCCGCTCCATGGGGATTTGCTGGGTCTGCTCCCGGAGGGCGATGAGCTTTTGGTCTCGGTCCTGAAGAACCAGCAGTTTTTCGATGATTTCGAGCATGGGCGGCGCTTTCTGTATCAGGGTGCAAGGCTACTGGGCTTGTGAACGTGAGTCAACCCAGTCGGCATAAACCCCACTTCCGGCTTGGCTCAGCGGGGCCGGGGGGGAGAATCAGCCTCTGTATGTTGACCGATTGGACTCAAACGCGCTGGCTTCCGGTGGTCCTCCTCGTCCTCTCCAACCTGTTCATGACCATGGCGTGGTACGGCCACCTCCGGTTCAAGGAGGCCCGGCTCTGGGTCGTGATCCTCGCCAGCTGGGGAATCGCCCTGTTTGAGTACATCCTCCAGGTCCCGGCCAACCGGTGGGGGACTTCCCGCTACAGTGCCACCGAGCTCAAGATCCTCCAGGAGATCATCACCCTGGTGGTCTTCATCGTTTTTGCCTACCTCTACCTCGGGGAGAAGCCGCGTTGGAACCATGTGGCCGCCTTTGTTTGCATCTTTGCGGCCGTGGGGTTCACCTTTCTTCCCCGTCGCTGAGCCCATCGGGCATTGACTTTTGCGGCTGGCGGGGCGAAGGAGGCGAATGCTCGCCGACCCCCGTTTCCCCGGATTTCGAACCGCCTCGCCCCTCACCCGAAGGGAGTTCCTTGGAACCGCGGGGCGCGTGGCCGCGCTGGGGGGAGTCGCCCTAGGGGGCGGGACCCCGGCTCTCTTCGGACAGCCGGTGGGGGAGCGGCCGGATCGCACGGGGGCCCAGGGGGTGACCCTCCTCAACCCCAGGACCCGGGTGCCGGTGGGGCTGATCATCGATGACTCGACGTGCCTGGTGAACCTGAACCGTTTCTCGATGGCCCAGTTCGACGCCGCCTTCGAGGGGGCGAACCCCGTGTACCACCGCCCCTGGAAGGAGTGGCCCTCGGAAATTCCTGATGCCTTCATCCGGGAGTTTGGCCAGTGGGCCGTCGAGGCCGGGGTGAAGGGGAAGTTCAGCATCGTCCCGTACCCCGCCTGCGTTGGTCGCCTCGACCGCCTGCTCCCGGGATGGAGCCAGCAGGAGCTTCGTGAAAGCCTCGACCTGGTCCGGACCCTGATGGTCCCCAACTGGGACATCCACCCCGAGATGATCACCCACACCCGGGTGATCGACCTGCGGACCGGGCAGCCCCATCCCGAGGTCTCCCTGAAGTTCATGGAGAACTGGGACTGGACCACGGGTCGGAGCGCCGACGAGATCGGGGAGTACATGGCCTATGCCCTCCAGATCCTGAAGAACGTCGGGCTTCCGTGCGAGGGGGTCACAACGCCGGGGGGGTTTGGGGGCCGGGCCCTTCCGCAGCTCTCCGTCGCCGCGATGCGTGCGGTGCGTGAGGTGCACGGGGCCGAGATCCCGCATTACTTTCGCCATCTCTTCGACCATGGGGAGGAGAGCGTGGTGCCGAGGGTGGAGAATGTCTCCGGGCTCGCCGGGGAGGATCCACGCTGCGTGGTCAGCCTCGTGGCCTGCACGGGGGACTGGACCGGGGGATGGGACAACACGGAGCCGGGGGGCGTCGACCGGTTCATCTCCAAGGACCTGAAGTCGGGTCGCATGGTGGAGGTGATCCAGCGGGGGGAGCCGGCCCTCATGCTGGCCCATTGGACCGGGGTGTACTGGAACGGGCGTCGCCTTGGGTTTGCGATCCTGAAGGAGGTGTCCCGCCGCCTGAAGGCCCGGTTTGAGAACCTCATCTGGATGAAGCTCTCCGAGGTGGCCCGTTACTGGGCGGCGCGCGAGCTCACGCGAATCGAGCGGACCGGGGAGGGGGTTTCTTTGCGGGCCCCGTTCGCCTGCCCCGACTTCACCTTCCGATTCAACACGAGGCCTGTTGCCGGGATGCTCCTTCGTTGGGGGGATCGCCAGCTGCCGGTGCGGCTGGTGGAGGGCCCGTTGAAGCTGGTCCCGGGCAGCTGGTGTCCCGACCGTGGGGGGGCGATTGTTTGCCTGCCGCTTCCGAAGGGGGCCTCGCGACTCGAGTTGGCCGGGTAGCACCAGCACCATGGCCGGCCCCCGCGGCCGGCGTGCCTACCGGGCCGGAGTGTTGGTGGGGGAGGGAAGGATCTCCCCGGAGCTCGAACGACGCGGGGTGTAGAGCCCGGGCCCGAGGGTGGAGAGGGGGTCGGCCTTGCGGGGATGGGTGGCGGGCCGGAGGAGCGACCAGGCGATGATCAGGACCACGACGAGGGCCCCCAGGCCCGCCACGATCCGCCAGTCGAGGCGGGAGAGCTGGAGCATCATCCAGTCGAGGACGCCCCCGGCCGGCGGGGTCAGGGGAGGGGGACCGCTCAACTCCGCCGAGTCGGCGAATTCCGTGTCGAGCTGGGCGATGAGCTTCGGTACGTCGAGCTTCAGCAGCTTCGCGTAGGTGCGGATGGAGCCCCGGATGTACACCGGGGCGGGAAACGAGGCGTAGTCGCCGTCCTCGAGCGCGGTCACCTGCTCGACCTTGAGCTTGGTGATCTCCGCCACTTGTTGCGGTGTGAGGGACATCGCCTCGCGGGCGGCCCTGAGCTGTTCGGCGACGGTAGGCATTGGAAATGGAAAGCGGGCTGTGTGTGTGGGGGGCGGGATGCGGGGTCGGGGCGGTTACGGGGTTACGGCCAGGCGTCCCTCGGGGGTTTCCTGCCGGATCAGCACGCCCTGCTGCTTGTAGGGCTTGAGGATGAAGTGGGTTGAGGTGGAGAGGACTCCCTGGATCGTGGCCAGCTTCTCCGAGACGAAGGTGGCGACCTCCCTGAGGCTGCTTCCCTCGAGCAACACCATCAGGTCGTAGGTCCCCGACATGAGGTAGCACGACTGGACCTCGGAGTACTTGGCGATCCGCTCCGCGAGGCGGTCAAAGCCGCCGCCGCGCTCCGGGGTGATCTTGACCTCGATGACGGCGCGAACCTTCTCGGAGGAGAGTTTCTCCTCATTGAGGATGGTGCGGTAGCCCAGAATCACCTGCTCCTCCTCGAACTTCTTGATGCGGGCCACCACCTCCGTCTCGGGAATGCCGAGCATGGCGGAGAGTTGCGCCGGGCGCAGGGAGGCGTTTTCGCGGAGGATTTGCAGCAGCGGATCCATGAGTTGAGCCTAATGGGGCGGGGCGGAAAGGGGAAACGGTTTTTGCAGCGCGCCGCGGCTCCCGGTCGTGGGAACGCCCCGGCACGGGGCCGGGCGGACTAACCCGTCCGGTCTGCGAGGGTGTCGAGTCCCGGCTGGGGGCGGCATCGGCGTCGCTGGAACCAGGCGATGGCGAAGAGGTCGAGAATCCCCCGGCCGAGCCGGTTCCAGACCCCGTATTTGGAGACCCCGGCGACCCTCGGCCGGTGGTTGACCGGGACCTCCACGGTTCGGAACCCACCCCCGTGCACCAGGACCGGAAGGAACCGGTGGAGTCCGTTGAATCCGAAGAGCCCCTCCAGCGACTTCCGCCGGAAAACCCGCATGGCACATCCCGTGTCGGCGAAATCCACCCCCAGGACCGCGCGCCGGGCCCGGCGGGCGATCCGGGAGGAGACCTTTCGCACCCAGGTGTCCTGGCGGGCGGCCCGGTGCCCGCAGACGAAGTCGGCCTCCGCAAGGCGCGGGAGCATGTGGAGATAGTCCGCGGGGTCGTTCTGCCGGTCCCCATCGAGGGTGGCGATGAGCTCCCCGGAGGAGTTTTCAATCCCGGTCCAGAGGGCGGCGCTCTGTCCCGCATTGCGCCGGTGGCGGAGCCCCGTCACCCGGCCGTCCCGGGCGTGCGCCTCCGCGATCCTGCCCCACGTGGCATCGGTGCTCGCATCGTCGATGAAGAGGATGACGAACGGGCGGGGCTGGCGTGAGAGAGTGGCCAGGAGCTCCTCCGCCAGCGGCAGGACGTTGTCGGCCTCGTTGAACACAGGGACCAACACGCAGAGCTCGGCATCGATGGCGCGGCTCACGGGGCGGTCTCCAGGCTCCCGGCCCAGGGGCGGTTCAGGATCGGCTTGAGCACCTGCTGCACCTCGGCGAGGAGCCCCTCCTCGATCGGCTCCTCGATCCAGGCCACGTCCTGCTTGAGCTTCTTGGCGCTGGAGGTGCCGACAAGTGTGGTGGCGATATCCCGGTTGGAGGTGGCGAACTGGAGGGCCAGCTTCGGGAGCTCCCGCCTCCGTTTCCGGCAGTGTTCCACCGCGGCGGCGCAGACGTCCCGGTAGTCGGCCGGCGCGGGGTGCCACACCGGCGGACCCTTGGGGGTGAGGAGCCCCATGGCGAAGGGGGAGGCGTTGATGATCCCGACGTTTCGTGTCTTGAGGTGCTGCACGAGCCGCACGAGGGTGATGTCGGTGAGGCAGTAGTGGCAGTAGCTCTGGACGGTGTCGAGGGTCCCCTTCTCGGTCGCTTTTTTGAGGGCTTCGAGCGGAAAGCCCGTGATCCCGATGTGCCGCACCTTCCCGATGGCCTTCAGCTTCTGGAGGGCGGGGAGCGTCTCCTCTGCCAGCATGCCCGGGGGGGCGAACTCGATATCGTGGCACTGGATGAGGTCGATGTGGGAAAGCTTGAGCCGCTTCAGGCTCTCGTCGACCCCGGCGATCACCCGGCTGGCGCTGTAATCCAGGTCCTTGGCCCCGGGCCCGTATCGGCCGACCTTGGTGGCGAGGAGGAACTTTTCGCGCGGGATCTCCCGGAGCGCCTTGCCGAGGATGGATTCGGCCCGTGTCGATCCCGAGTGGGGGGAGACGTCGATGAAGTTGATCCCGAGGTCGATGGCTGTCTTGACCGTGCGGATCCCCTCCTTCTCATCCACCGGCCCGAAGGCCCCTCCCAAGGGAGAAGCCCCCAGCCCGAGGACCGAGACTTTCCACCCGGTCTTTCCTAGAAGGCGGTATTTCATGAACGTTCCAGCACGTTTATTGCCTTGGATGTGGGGAGCGGCACAATAGAAAACTCTTTTGACACGGGGCTTGGGGGCTCTAGCCTGCCGTCATCCTATGAGAATTGGCATTAACACGTTCCTCTTTACCTCGCCCTTCACCAACGAGAGCACCTCCCTGTTCAAGACCTTCAAGAAGTGGGGATTCGACACCGTGGAGATCCCGGTGGAGGACCCCTCCCACATCGATCCCGCCCACGTGAAGCGGGAGCTCGACCGCCACGGGCTTGTCTGCGGCTCGATCTGCGCCTGCATGGGGCCGGGCCGCGACCTGCGCGGCACTCCCGCGGCCCAGAAGGCCGGGCTTCAGTACATGATGAAGCTCATCGACCAGATGGTGGTCCTGGACTGCCCTTCCCTGATCGGCCCCGTGTACTCGGAGGTCGGCCGGGCGGATGCCGTCCCCGCGGCCGAATACAAGAAGCAGTGGGCCACCGTGGTCAAGCACCTCAAGACCCTCGCCCGCCATGCCGAGAAGAAGGGGCGCCAGGTCTGCCTGGAGCCGCTGAACCGGTTTGAGACCGACTTCATCAACACCTGCGACCAGGGGCTCAAGATGATCAAGGCCGTCGGAAGCCCCGCCCTGAAGCTTCACCTCGACACCTTCCACATGAACATCGAGGAGAAGAACCAGGCCGCGGCGATCGTGAAGGCGGGCTCCAAGCTGGCCCATTTCCACGCCTGCGGCAGCGATCGCGGGACGCCGGGCAACGATCACATCGACTGGAAGCCGATCGTGAAGGCCCTCCGCCAGGTCAACTACAAGGGGGATGTGGTCATCGAGTCGTTCACCACGGACGTGAAGGTGATTGCCCGCGCCGCCGCCATCTGGCGCCGGATGGAGCCGACCCGCGACGAGATTGCCGTCAAGGGGCTCCAGTTCCTCCGCAAGGCCCTCCGCTGATCCTCTTCCCGTGCGGCCCGGTCCGGGGAGCCCCGGACCGGGCCTGCGCTTCCCGCCTGCTCCCGGGGTCGGAGCCCGGTACGGTTTCTTTGAATTTCCGCCGCTTCCCCAAGTCCAAGACAGGTCGCATGAAACTCCCGTTCCCATTGTTGTCGGCCGCCGCGATCGCGGCGTTGGTTCTTGTGGTGGCCACCCCGCTCACCGGCGGGGGGGCCGAGTCCCCCACCCCGTCCGGCCCGCAGGCGGACGGGCCGTTCCGAAAAATCATCCTCGATGCCGACCACGCGCCGCAGGAGGGGGGAGCGGTCGAGGACACGATTGTCGACCCGATGGAGCTGGCAGTCGCGAAGGACGGACGGGTGTTCTGGGCCGAGCGGGCCGGCCTCGTCAAGATGTGGCGGCCGTCTGACAAGAAGACCGTCGTGGTGGGCAAGTTTGGCGTCTTCGCCGGGCTGGAGGACGGGCTCCTTGGGATGACCCTCGACCCTCACTTCGACCGCAACCACTGGGTTTACCTCAACCGATCCCTGCCCGACACCGCCACGGATGCGCAGGGGAAGAAATCGGGCATCATCCGTGTCTCCCGCTTCACCCTGGCGGGGGAGGCTCTCGACCCGGCCTCCGAGACCCCGATCATCGATGTGCCGACGCAGCGCGAGCAGTGCTGCCACGTCGGGGGATCGATCGCGTTCGACGGGCGGGGCAACCTCTACATGTCGATTGGCGACAATACGAACCCGTTTGAGTCCGACGGCTACTCCCCCGTGGACGAGCGCGATGGCCGTTCCCCCTGGGATGCGCAGAAGTCGGCCTCCAACGCAAATGACCTCCGGGGCAAGGTTCTCCGGATCACCCCCAAGCCGGGGGGCGGCTACACCATCCCGGAAGGAAACCTCTTCAAGCCCGGAACCCCGGGGACCCGTCCCGAGATCTATGTCATGGGGTGCCGGAATCCATTCCGGATCGCCCTCGACCAGAAGACCGGATTTCTTTACTGGGGGGATGTGGGCCCGGACGCCGGCGGGATGAACGAGATTCGGGGCCCTGCCGGCCATGACGAGGTGAACCAGGCGAGGAAGGCCGGGAACTTCGGCTGGCCGTACTTCGTGGGGGAGAACAAGGCCTATTGGCACTGGGACTTCGTGAAGAAGACCAATGATTTCAAGCACGACCCGGCGCACCCGGTGAATCATTCCCCGAACAACACCGGGATCACGGACCTTCCCCCCGCCCAGCCCGCCTGGATTTCGTACCCGGCGGGCCAGTCGGCCAAGTTCCCCGTGCTGAACGCCGGCGGCGGCCGGACGGCGATGGCTGGTCCGACCTACTATTTCGACGAGAAGC